>JALVEM010000090.1 GCA_027030825.1 Thiohalobacter sp. | reverse complement strand
TGCCAGGCGTCTTCGTCGTCGGTAGCGGGAAAGGGCGGGTGGTGCGGAACCGGGTCGGGTGCCAGTGACATGTCTCTTCCAATCCCCTGGAGATCCCTTTCACAGGAAAAGTCGTGCGTTCGGCGGCATACACTGCGCCGGCGGGTTGCGAATCTCATTGACCCGAATCAATTCGACCCACTTCCCGACGTGGAAGAATCCGCAGTTCCATACGAGATATGGATGCACATGGTACTGACCGATCACGTTCGCACCCTGGGGCGGGAGTTGCTCGAGCGCCACGGGGAACGGGTGCACAAGATCGCGATCCATGCCGGCTTCACCTGTCCCAACCGGGACGGTACCGTGGGTCGCGGCGGCTGTACCTTCTGCAACAATGCCTCCTTTTCGCCCAATGCGCGCAGGGTCGTGCCGATTCCCGAGCAGATCGCCGCGGGGCGGCGCGTCATCCGCAGGCGCACCGGGGCACGGAAGTATCTGGCCTACTTCCAGGCCTATACCAATACCCACGGCAGAGGCCTCGAGGAACTGGCCGCCCTCTACGGACTCGCCCTGGCCGAGCCCGACGTGATCGGTCTGTCGATCGGCACGCGTCCGGACTGCGTGCCCGATCCGGTCCTCGACCTGCTCGCCGGCTACCAGGATCGGGGCCACGAGGTCTGGCTGGAGCTGGGACTGCAGTCGGCCTGGGACGTGACGCTCGCGCGCGTCAACCGGGGGCACGGCTTCGCGGCGTACCGTTCCGCCGTGCAGCGGGCCCACGCACGCGGCCTGCGGGTGTGTACCCATCTGATCCTGGGGCTGCCCGGGGAAGGGCCGGAGCATGCCAGAACGACGCTGGCGCAGGTGCTCGAGCTCGGCGTCGAAGGCCTCAAGTTCCATCCCCTGCACGTGGTGAGGCACACGATGCTCGCCCACCAGTGGCGTCGCGGACAGTACCGGCCGCTGACCATGCGCGAGTACGTCGATCAGGTGGTTGATCTCCTGGAGTGCACGCCACCCGAGGTGGTCATCCACCGGGTCACCGGCACGGCCGGCACCGACATTCTGCTCGCGCCGGCCTGGTGCGCGCACAAGTGGATCGTGATCAATGCCATCGTCGAGACCTTCCGCAGCCGGGGCACCCGCCAGGGCAGCCGCGCCTACCCCCTTCGGCGTCTGCCTGCGCCCGTGGTCACGCCGTTGATGCAACAGGCAAGGAGTTGAGCATGGAACTCGTCTGTCCCGCCGGCAGCCTGCCGGCCCTGCGTGCGGCCCTCGACAGTGGCGCCGACGCCGTCTACGTGGGCTTTCGCGACGAAACCAATGCCCGCCATTTCGCCGGGCTCAATTTCGACGAGGCCGGTCTGCGCCAGGGCGTCCGCGAGGCGCATGCCCGGGGGCGCCGCATCTATCTCGCACTGAACACCTATCCCCGGGATGCCGGCCTGCCCCGCTGGGAGGCGGCGGTGGATACGGCCATGGAGCTGGGGGTCGATGCGATCATCGCTGCCGATCTCGCCGTGCTCGGCTATGCGGCCCGTACCTGGCCGGCGTTGCGTCTGCATCTCTCGGTGCAGGCCTCGGCCACCAACGAGCACGCCCTGCGCTTCTATCACGAGGAATTCGGCATCCGGCGTGCCGTGCTGCCGCGCGTGCTTTCGATGCGTCAGGTGGCGCGCCTGGCCGAGCGCAGTCCGGTCGATCTCGAGGTGTTCGGTTTCGGCAGTCTGTGCGTCATGGCCGAGGGGCGCTGCTTTCTCTCCTCCTATGCCACCGGCAAGTCGCCGAACACCTTCGGGGCCTGCTCCCCGGCCTCCCACGTGACCTGGTGCGAGAGCGCCAGGGGGCTGGAGACGCGTCTGAACGGCATCCTCATCGATCGTTACGAGGCGGGCGACAAGGCCGGCTATCCCACGCTGTGCAAGGGGCGTTTCGAGGTGGGGGGGCGCGTCGGCCATGCCATCGAGGAGCCGGTCAGCCTCAACACCCTGAGTCTGCTGCCGGAACTCGCCGCCGCCGGTGTGCGCGCCATCAAGATCGAGGGTCGGCAGCGATCTCCGGCCTACATCCGCAAGGTGGCGGGGGTCTGGCGCCAGGCCATCGATGCCGTGCGGCGCGACCCCGAGGGCTTTCGCGTCGAAGGGGCGTGGGATGCGGCGCTCAGCCGGCTCTCGGAAGGGGCGCAGACCACGCTGGGCGCCTACCATCGCCCCTGGCAGTGAGGAAGCCATCGATGCTCCGACTCTCGCTGGGACCCCTGCTCTATTTCTGGCCCCGTGACTCGGTATTCGATTTCTATGCCCAGGCCGCGGACTGGCCCGTCGACATCGTGTATCTGGGCGAGACCGTCTGTTCGCGCAGGCGCCAGCTGCGGCTCGACGACTGGTTCTCGATCGCGGAGGACCTGGCCCGGGCCGGCAAGGAAGTGGTGATTTCCACCATGGCGCTGCTGGAGTCGGGGTCCGAGGTGGGCGTCATGGAAAGGATCTGCAGGGAATCCCCCTATCCGGTGGAGGCCAACGACATGGGCGCGGTTCACCTGTGTCGCGGGCGCGATTTCGTGGCGGGACCCTCGGTCAATCTCTACAATCGCCCGGCACTGGCGCGGCTGGCCGGATTCGGGATGCGACGCTGGGTGCTGCCGGTCGAGCTGGGCAGGGCCGAGGCGGAGTCGCTCGCCAGCGCGGTCGAGGGGGTCGATACCGAGGTGTTCGCCCATGGCCGTCTGCCGCTGGCCTGGTCGGCGCGCTGCTTCACGGCCCGCGTCAATGGCCGTCCCAAGGACGACTGCGGCTTTCAGTGCCTGGATCATCCGGAGGGGCTGTTGATGAAGACCCAGGAAGGCCAGCCCTTTCTGGCGCTGAATGGCATCCAGACCCAGTCCGCGCAGGTCCATTCCCTGCTCGCCGAGCTGCCGGCACTGCCCGCCATCGGCGTGGACGTCGCCCGCATCAGCCCCATGCCTCGGGTCACCGGTGAGGTGGTCGAATTGTTCGATGCCGTGCGCAGTGGCCGGCTGGAACCGGACGCGGCCTGGCGGCGACTGGAGCGGCTGCACCCCGTGGGACTGTGCAACGGCTACTGGCACGGCCGGGCCGGCTTCGAGATGCAGGCGATTCCTTCGGGTTTCTAGCTTATGACACTCGCTGCGGCTGCCCCGGACACTGCCTCCGGCGGCTCGCCCTGCGGGTGACCTGCGCTTCTCGGTCCGCCGGCGCGCTCGGGAACTCGCCTGCGGCTCGGACAGCCCTCGCTCGATCGCCGGCGGCCCTGCGATGCTCGGCATCGCCGAGTCGGCCGCGCCCGCGGCAGCCGCAGCTCGTACCTGGTTTTGATTCTCGCTGCGGCCGCGCCCACGGTAGCTGCTCCCGCGCAGTGGGCCATCCGGGCTCCACTCCTTCAGTCATTCCGGACAGTGCGAAGCACTGATCCGGAATCCAGGAATGAATTGCAGCCACGGTGGCAAGGATCGGCGTGGTTTCTGGATTCCGGGTCTCGCTCCGCTCGCCCGGAATGACAGGAAGAATGAATCACTGTCGGAAGTATGGCCACGGAAACACACGGAAAACACGGAAAGTACTCATCCGTCCATTCCGTGGATTCGGTGGATTCCGTGGTTATTTGCATTATGTCATCCCGGTCGGAATGAAACGCTCATTTTGGTCATCCCGGAAGGCCGCGAAGCGGGCTATCCGGGATCCAGGAACAAAGGACAGGCCACGGCGGCCGGGATCAACCTGGTTACTGGATTCCGGCTCGCGCTTCCCGGCTGGCGCCGGTTCGCTTGGCCGGAATGACGATGGAACGGGCTATACTTTCCGTGTTTTCCGTGGATTCCGTGGCTATTCTTCCAGCGTCCCGTGGTTTCCCGCTTCCAGCAGCCGCTGCAGCCACCGGGGAGGCTCGAAGGCATCGAGGAAGTGCTTGGTGTGCATGATGGTCTCGGCATCGCCCTGGATGTGGAGGCGGCGGTTGAAAAAGAGCGCATCGGCATCCTCGCGACCGCTGGCGAGATCGAGGAAGGCGTCGAGCCGGCCACGGATGCGGATGTCCGGCGCATCGAGCGGATTGGCGGGCGAGAAGCGGTGCCCGGCAAAGCGCAGATGCAGGCGCACGCCCGCGTCCGTCACTTCGATCTCCAGGCGCCGGCCTTCGATGAAGTCCAGTTCGCCCGAGGCGCGGGCCGATTCGAACAGCCGGTCGAGCGTGATGCACAGCCCCCGTTCCAGCAGGGGGTGTGGGAGGCGGCCGATCAGGCGCGGCGGGAGCCGGTCGAGCGAAAGGGGCGGCCGGGGAAAGGTGCGAGACATCATGCGACCCGTTCCTGATCTTCCAGCAGGCCGGCACGGCGCAGCCAGAGGGCATGGATGCGCGGGTCGCCGGCGAGTTCGGGATGGAAGGCGCAGCCGAAATGCGGGCCTTCGGCCACCAGGACGGGCGAGCCCTCGTGTTCGAGCAGGGTCTCCACGCCCGGGCCTGTGGCCTCGACCCTGGGCGCCCGGATGAAGACGGCCTTGACCGGGCCGGTGGCCTCGCCATCCAGGGTGGCGGTGAAGCTGTGAATCTGGCGCCCGTAGGCGTTGCGGCTGACGCGGATGTCGAGCAGGCCGAGCGGGGTGACGCGGGCGTCATCGGGGTCGCGCGCCATCAGCACGAGTCCCGCGCAGGTGCCCATCACCGGATGGTCGGCGGCGAATTCCCGCAGCGGCGCATGTAGCCCCTGGCGCTCGATCAGGCGCGACATGGTTGTGGACTCGCCGCCGGGAATGACCAGTGCAGCGACTTCTTCCAGCTCGTCGCCCCGGCGCACCGGCACGGCTTCGAGGCCCAGCCGGGCCAGTGTCCCGGCATGGGCTTCGACGTCGCCCTGCAGGGCCAGGATGCCGATCCTCACCAGCCGCGCTCCGCGAGACGCTGTTCCGGCGGGATCTCGGTCATCTCGATGCCGCGCATGGCCTCCTTCAGGCCGCGGCTGGCTTCCAGCACCGCCAGCGGGTCGTCGTAGTGGGTGGTGGCGGTGACGATGGCGCGGGCGCGGGCCTCCGGATCCTCGGAGCGGAAGATGCCGGAGCCGACGAACACGGCCTCGGCGCCGAGCTGGCGCACCAGTGCCGCATCGGCCGGCGTGGCGACGCCGCCGGCGGAGAAGTTGGGCACCGGCAGACGGCCTTCCTCGGCCACCCGGCAGACCAGCTCATAGGGCGCGCCCAGTTCCTTGGCGAAGGTCATGCGCTCTTCCTCGCCCAGCGTGGTCAGGCGCTTCATGTCGGCCAGGATCTGGCGCAGGTGGCGCACGGCCTCGACGATGTTGCCGCTGCCGGCCTCCCCCTTGGTGCGGATCATGGCCGCACCCTCGCCGATGCGGCGCAGGGCCTCGCCCAGGTTGGTGGCGCCGCACACGAACGGCACCCGGAAGGCCCACTTGTCGATGTGGTAGCGGTCGTCGGCGGGAGTGAGCACCTCGCTCTCGTCGATGAAATCGATCTCCAGCGCCTCCAGCACCTGGGCTTCGGCGAAGTGGCCGATGCGGCACTTGGCCATGACCGGAATGGACACGGCGTCCTGGATGGCCTTGATGAGATCCGGGCTGGACATGCGGGCCACGCCGCCGTCGCGGCGGATGTCGGCCGGAATGCGCTCCAGCGCCATCACGGCGGCGGCCCCGGCTGCCTCGGCGATGCGGGCCTGTTCCGGGGTGGTCACATCCATGATGACGCCACCCTTGAGCATCTCGGCCAGGCCGATCTTCAGACGGTGCGATTCCTCCTCGATGCGGGCGAGCAAGCCTTCAACCATCGCGTCTCTCCATGAATCGATTCTCGGGATTGGATGCAAGTATACCGCTCTGCTCCAAATCCTGCGCGCGGTTTGATCTGCGTCATATTTCTTTCGATTCGCATGGGTATGGTGGGTGGTTCGTCAGGGGGTGACAGGGGTGCTTTGACCGAGATCATGTCCATTTTTCCGCGATTCGATCAGGGTATCGGGCAGGAGACACGAGGGGCATGAAGATCATGCGCGCGGCTTTGCCTGTTCGGGAAGATGGAGGTACGGGACGCCTGCGGCCCCCATGGAGTCTGGACGAGGCCGCGTTTCTGGCGCGCTGCACGGGTTGCGGGGACTGTATCGATGCCTGTCCGGAATCCCTCCTGGTGCCCTGGCGGCGCACGCCGGTCGTCGATTTCCGGCGGGGCGAATGCACCTTCTGCGGCGATTGCGCCCGTGCCTGCGGCGAAGGGGTGTTCCGCGCGCCCGAGTCGGGGCCGCCCTGGTCGCTGCGGGCCGTCATCGGCAGCCACTGCCTTTCCCTGCACGGTGTGGAATGTCGGCTCTGCGCCGATCAGTGCGAGACCCGTGCCCTTCGCTTTCGCCCCGCGCCCGGCGGCGTGGCGCGGATCGAGATCGATCCATCCCTCTGTACCGGTTGCGGTGCCTGCGTGGCGCCCTGTCCGGAGCAGGCCATCGAGATGCGCAGGAATGGAGGTGTGACATGAACATATCCGGCATCGTGGTGCGTGCACGGCCGGACAGACTGGATCAGGTCCGCGCGCGCCTCGAAGCGCTCGAAGGCGTCGAGGTGCACGCGGCCAACGAGGAAGGAAAGCTGGTCGTCACCGTGGAGGCCGAGGGCGAGCGGCAGCTGGCCGATCGGGTGGTCGGCATCGAGTCCGTGCCCGGCGTGCTGGCCGCGTCGCTGGTCTACCACCAGCACGAAGATGACGAGAAGCTCGATGAAATCGTGGAACAGGAGGCAGAGCAATGAAGCTGACGAGGCGTGAGTTCGTCAAGGCCAACGCCGCCGCGGCCGCCGCGGCCGCCGCCGGCATCACCCTTCCCGCGGGCAAGGCGCTGGCGGCGCGGGATGCCAGCATCCGCTGGGACAAGGCCCCCTGCCGTTTCTGCGGCACGGGCTGCAGCGTGCTGGTGGGCACGCGCAACGGGCGCGTGGTGGCCACCCAGGGTGATCCCGATGCGCCGGTCAACAAGGGACTGAACTGCATCAAGGGCTATTTCCTCTCCAAGATCATGTACGGCAAGGATCGCCTCACCACGCCGCTGCTGCGCAAGCGCAACGGCAAGTTCGACAAGGAAGGCGATTTCGAGCCCGTCTCCTGGGACGAGGCCTTCGACATCATGGCCGAGAAGTGGAAGGCCGCCATCCGTCGCAGCATGGAGGAGAACAAGGGCAAGCCGGTCGAGCAGCTCACCTCGCGCGTCGGCATGTTCGGTTCCGGGCAATGGACGGTATGGGAAGGCTATGCCGCCTCCAAGCTCTACAAGGCCGGTTTCCGCTCCAACAACATCGACCCCAACGCCCGCCACTGCATGGCCTCGGCCGTGGGCGCCTTCATCCGCGGTTTCGGTTCCGACGAGCCCATGGGGTGCTATGACGATCTCGAGAACGCCGATGTCTTCGTGCTCTGGGGCTCGAACATGGCCGAGATGCATCCCATTCTCTGGTCGCGCCTGACCGACACCCGGCTCACCAAGCCCGGCTGCGAGGTGCACGTGCTCTCGACCTACGAGAACCGCTGCTTCGAGCTGGCGGACAACCCCATCGTCTTCGTGCCCCAGACGGATCTGGCGATCCTCAACTACATCGCCAACTACATCATCCAGAACAAGGCCTACAACGAGGAGTTCATCAAGAAGCACGTCAACTTCAATCAGGCCACCACCGACATCGGTTACGGGCTGCGCCCCGAGCACCCGCTGGAGAAGAAGGCGAAGAATCCCGGCGTGGGCAAGTTCCACAAGATCAGCTTCGAGGAATACGCCAAGTCGGTGGAGCCCTACACGCTGGAATACGTCTCCGAGCTCTCGGGCGTGCCGAAGGACAAGCTTGAACGGCTGGCCAAGGTCTATGCCGACCCGGACAGGAAGGTCATGTCCCTGTGGACCATGGGCTTCAACCAGCATACCCGCGGCGTCTGGGTCAACGGCCTGCTCTACAATGTGCATCTGCTCATGGGCAAGATCTCCGAGCCGGGCAACAGCCCCTTCTCGCTGACCGGCCAGCCTTCGGCCTGCGGCACCGCACGCGAGGTCGGCACCTTCGCCCACCGCCTGCCGGCCGACTATGTGGTGAAGAAGAAATCCCACCGCGATCTGGCCGAGAAGATCTGGAAGCTGCCCGAGGGCACCATCCCCGGCAAGGTGGGCTATCACGCCGTGTTGCAGAACCGCATGCTCAAGGACGGCAAGCTCAATGCCTACTGGGTCATGTGCAACAACAACATGCAGGCCGCCGCCAACCTCAACGAGGAGACCTGGCCCGGCTACCGCAACCCCGAGAACTTCATCGTGGTCTCGGATCCCTATCCGACGGTCACCGCCATGGCGGCCGACCTCATCCTGCCCACGGCCATGTGGACCGAGAAGGAAGGCGCCTACGGCAATGCCGAGCGGCGCACCCAGTTCTGGCGCCAGCAGGTCAAGGCGCCGGGCGAGGCGAAGTCCGACCTGTGGCAGATCATGGAATTCTCCAAGCGCTTCAAGGTCGAGGAGGTCTGGCCCGAGGAACTGATCGCCAAGAAGCCGGAGTACCGGGGCAAGACCCTGTTCGAGATCCTGTTCCGCAACGGCCAGGTGGACAAGTTCCCCTACGAGCACGGCACGGTGAAGGACGAGGAGGGCAACGTCTACGACAACGACGAGTCCGAGCACTTCGGCTTCTACGTACAGAAGGGACTGTTCGAGGAATACCGCCGCTTCCAGTTCGAAGGCCCGAAGAAGGGCCACGAGCTGGCGCCCTTCGACGTCTATCACCGGGTGCGTGGCCTGCGCTGGCCGGTGATCGACGGCAAGGAGACCCTGTGGCGTTACCGGGAAGGCTATGATCCCTATGTGCCCAAGGGCGAGGGCGTTCGTTTCTATGGCCGCAAGGACGGGCGCGCCAACATCATTTCGGCGCCCTACGAGCCGCCGGCCGAGAGCCCGGACAAGGAATACGATCTCTGGCTGTGCACCGGCCGCATCCTCGAACACTGGCATTCCGGCTCCATGACCCGGCGGGTCCCGGAGCTCTACCGGGCCTTCCCCGATGCCGTCATCTTCATGAATCCGGACGATGCCAGGGAGCGCGGCCTGCGTCGAGGCATGCCGGCGAAGGTCATCAGCCGGCGCGGCGAGATCACGGCGCGTGTCGAGACCCGCGGGCGCAACCGGCCGCCGAGGGGTCTCATCTTCGTGCCCTGGTTCGATGCCGGACGCCTGATCAACAAGTGTACCCTGGACGCCACCGATCCGCTCTCCAAGGAGACGGACTACAAGAAGTGCGCGGTCAAGGTGGTGCGGGCCTGAGGCTGGAGTGACGGGGCATGGCGGCACGCAGTGACAGGCCGGAACGGGTCGACCGGCGGCGGTTCCTGGTGGACACCGCGCGCACGGTCGGGGCCGTGGCGGCTGCCGGTCTGGGGCTCGCGCTCTACGACCGCCAGGTCGCCTCGGCGCTCCCGGCGCAGGCCATCCGGCCGCCGGGTGCGCTGGCCGAGCCCGAATTTCTCGGGGCCTGCATCCGTTGCGGGCTGTGCGTGCGCGACTGCCCCTACGACACGCTGCGACTGGCGAAGCCGGGCGAGCCTGTGGCCACGGGCACGCCCTGGTTCAGGGCGCGCGAGGTGCCCTGCGAGATGTGCGAGGACATTCCCTGCGTGAAGGCCTGTCCGACCGGGGCGCTGGATCACTCGCTCACCGACATCGACCAGGCCCGGATGGGCCTGGCGGTGATCGTGGATCAGGAGTCCTGCATCGCCTTCCAGGGCCTGCGCTGTGAGGTGTGCTTCAATGTATGCCCCGTGCGCGGTCGTGCCATCACCATCGAGATGCAGCACAACCCGCGCTCCGGCACTCATGCGCTCTTCATCCCTGTGGTCCACTCGGATGCCTGCACGGGGTGCGGGAAGTGCGAACACGCCTGCATCCTCGAGGAGGCCGCCATCAAGGTGATTCCGCTGGATCTGGCCAGGGGCATGCTCGGGCGCCATTACCGGCTCGGCTGGAAGAACCGGGTCAAGGGGCTCACGGAAGAGGAACGGTCGCGCAGTTTCAACCTGCCCGAAGGGGTCGAGTACGACTACCGCACGGGGGTCGTGCGTCGGAAACAGGAGGCGACCCAGGGCAGTCGTCCGGACGGTGCCGGCGAGTCCGGGCAGGAGAGCACGCCTTTCGGTGAGGATCCGCTGGAGACGCTGCGCCGCAGACGGAGTGCGATGCCATGAAGTCCGGAGAGATGCCAGGTGCCGAGGCGGCCAGGGAGCTGGGCTGGTGGCGGGCCCACAGATGGCTGGTGCTGCGCCGCATCAGCCAGTTCGGCATCCTCGGGCTGTTTCTGCTGGGGCCCTGGGCCGGGATCTGGATCGTCAAGGGCAACCTGACCAGCAGCCTGCTGCTGGAGACGGTGCCACTGACCGATCCCTTCGTTCTCCTGCAGGTGCTGTTTACCCGGCATCTGCCCGAGACCACGGCCCTGCTGGGGGCCGCGATCGTACTCGTCTTCTATGCCCTGGTCGGGGGACGGGTGTACTGCGCCTGGGTCTGTCCGGTGAATCTGGTCACGGATCTCGCGCACTGGCTGCGTCTGCGGCTGGGCCTGCGCTCCAATGCGCGCATTTCGCGCCGTACTCGCTACTGGCTGCTGGGCGTGGTGATGCTGCTGGCCGCCGTGACCGGCTCCCTGGCCTGGGAACTGGTCAATCCGGTGTCCATGACCCATCGGGCGATCTTCTTCGGCGTCGGCATGGCCTGGGCCGTGGTGCTCATGGTCTTCCTGCTCGATCTGCTGGTCAGCCGTCATCTCTGGTGCGGGCACCTCTGTCCCATGGGCGCCTTCTACTCGCTGGTGGGAAGCAGGAGTCTGATCCGGGTCTCCGCCCATGCCCGAGACTGCTGCAACGACTGCATGGACTGCTTCGCCGTCTGCCCGGAGCCACAGGTGATCCGTCCCGCGCTCAAGGGAGCGGAGCGGGGTCATGGTCCGCTCATCCTGGATTCCGACTGCACCAACTGCGGTCGGTGCATCGATGTCTGTTCCAGACAGGTGTTCGATTTTCGCAGCCGCTTCGACTCGCGGGTGACATCCTGTTCCGAGACGGGAGCGGTACCTGATTTCGACGACAAGAGGGGTTCCACTGCCGTGAACACACGGCATGCAAACATGGAGGCAGGAAGATGAGAGTGAAAATGCTGGTCACGAGTCTCGCCACGCTGCTGGCGGCGTCCATGATCGCCGTGCCGGCCTCCGGTGCGCCACCGGTCACGTCGTTGCGGGGCATGCACGACATCGATGCCCCGGCCCAGATACCGGAACTCAAGCGCTACCAGAAGGACGGCGAGCCCTTCGAACGGGCCTATGTGGATCAACCGCCCCTGATCCCGCATCGCATCGACGGTTATCAGGTAGATCTCAAGTTCAACAAGTGCCTGAGCTGCCACAGCTGGAAGAACTACAAGAAATACGGGGCGACCAAGGTCAGTCGAACGCATTTCATCGACCGTAACGGCAAGGAGCTGGCCAATGTGGCGCCACGCCGCTATTTCTGCACCCAATGCCACGTGCCCCAGGCCAACGCCAAGCCGCTGGTCGAGAACACCTTCACGCCGGTCGAGGCGCTGGGTGGGGAATGAGCATCCGTATTTCCCGAACCGAGTCGGGTAAAGGGGTAGAGGTATGAGCGAAAACAACGGTTGTGCATCCGGCGGCTGGGTCTGCCGTGCCTGGCAGGCGCTGAAACGCCCGGACCCCAAACACACCCTGGGCGGTATTCTCGCCGTGGGTTTCGTGGCCGGCATCATCTTCTGGGGCGGGTTCAATACCGCCATGGAAGCCACCAACACGGAACAGTTCTGCATCTCGTGTCACGAGATGCGTGATAACGTCTATCAGGAGTACCGGAACACCATTCATTACGCCAACCGTACCGGTGTGCGTGCGACCTGTCCCGACTGCCATGTACCGAAGGACTGGGTGCACAAGGTGATTCGCAAGATCCAGGCCTCCAACGAGCTGCTGCACAAGGTGCTCGGGAGCATCGACACGCGCGAAAAGTTCGAGGCCAAGCGCCTTGAGCTTGCCCAGCACGTGTGGGAGACGATGAAGAAGACGGATTCACGCGAATGCCGCAACTGCCACAACTATGAGTACATGGATTTCACTTATCAGGGGCGGCGCGCGGTCAAGCAGCACACCGAGGGCCTGACCCAGGGCAAGACCTGCATCGACTGCCACAAGGGCATCGCCCACGAACTGCCCGCCATGGCGGATGTGGAGCCTTCGGCCGTGACCGGGCTCGCCGGCAAGCCGCCGAAGGCCGGGGAAGAGGAGAAATGAAGGGTGGGACCCGCTGAGAGGGAGCGGCCCTCTCAGCGGGTCCCGAAGACGACGATGGTCTTGCCGCGTGCCGTGATCAGGCCCTGCTCCTCGAGGTTCTTGAGCACCCGGCCCACCATCTCGCGCGAGCAGCCGACGATGCGCCCGATCTCCTGACGGGTGATGCGGATCTGCATGCCGTCGGGGTGGGTCATGGCGTCCGGCTGCTTGCACAGGTCGAGCAGGGTGCGCGCCACGCGGCCGGTCACGTCCAGGAAGGCCAGATCGGAGACCTTGCGGCTGGTGGTCCGCAGGCGGGCCGCCATCTGGGTGGCCAGGGCGAAGAGGATCTCCGGATCCTCCTTGGCCAGCTGGCGGAACTTGGCGTAGCTGATCTCGGCCAGCTCGCACTCGGTGCGGGTGCGCACCCAGGCGCTGCGGGTGGTGTCTTCCCCGAACAGGCCCATCTCCCCGAAGAAGTCGCCCTTGTTGAGGTAGGCGAGCACGATCTCGTGGCCGTTCTCGTCCTCGATCAGGACGCTCACCGAGCCCGAGACGATGTAATAGAGCGCATCCGGGGCGTCACCGGCATAGATGATGACGCTCTTGGCCGGGTAGCGCCGGCGGTGACAGTGCTCGAGGAAGCGGTCGATCGAGGGATTGCCGGTCGAGCCGGGTGGTCTGGGTGTCCTTTCCATCATGTGCCTTGTGTCGGCGTCGTGCCGTAATCCTTTATATTCCGACAGTGTAGGGTACCTCCAGCACCTTGTCGAACTGTGATACGCTTCGCGTTTTTCCGGGAGGTCCGAGATGAAGGCGCGGGTCAAGTGGGTCGAGCAGGCCACGTTCCTCGGGGAGGCGGGCAGCGGGCACGCCGTGGTGATGGACGGTCCGCCGGATGCGGGCGGCCGCAACCTGGGCGTGCGTCCCATGGAAATGCTGCTGCTGGGCATGGGCGGATGCACCGCCTTCGACGTGGTGCTCATCCTGCGCCGCGGTCGGCAGCCCGTCACCGACTGCGTGGTGGAGCTGGAGGCCGAGCGCGCCGAGCAGCCACCGAAGGTGTTCACCCGCATCCATGTCCACTTCATCGTCACCGGCCGGGGGCTTTCCGAGAAGCAGGTGGCCCGGGCCGTTCAGCTCTCTGCCGAGAAATACTGCTCCGCATCCATCATGCTCGGGAAGACGGCCGAGATCACCCACGACTTCGAGATCCGCGAGGCGGAACCGGGTGACGGCGCCTGAAGGAGGCTGTGCCCGGCCGGCGGGAGGCGATGACCGATGCCGATGAAGAAACTCAAGCTGCACGGGTTCAACAACCTGACCAAGACGCTCAGCTTCAACATCTATGACATCTGCTATGCCAAGATGCCGCAGCATGTGCGGGAATACATCGAGTACATCGACGAGGCCTACAACGCCGACCGCCTGACCCGCATCCTCGAGGAAGTCGCCGAGATCATCGGCGCGAACATCCTCAATATTGCTCATCAGGACTACGACCCGCAAGGCGCGAGCGTCACCATGCTGATCTCGGAAGAGCCGGTGTTGCCGCGCAGCGCCCTCGTCGATGCCGAGGCGCCGGGGCCGCTGCCGGATGCCGTGGTCGCCCATCTCGACAAGAGCCACATCACGGTGCACACTTATCCCGAGAGCCATCCGGACAACGGCATCAGCACCTTCCGTGCCGACATCGACGTGTCCACCTGTGGGCGCATCTCTCCGCTGAAAGCGCTCAATTTCCTGATCCACAGCTTCGAATCCGATATCGTCACCGTCGATTACCGGGTGCGGGGCTTCACGCGCGACGTCAACGGCGAGAAACACTTCATCGACCACCGCATCAATTCCATCCAGAATTTCATGAGCGAGGACACCCGTCAGCGCTACGAGATGATCGACGTGAACATCTACCAGGAAAACATCTTCCATACCAAGATGCTGCTCAAGGATTTCGACCTCGACAACTACCTGTTCGGCACCGGGGTCGATGAACTGACCGAGGAAGAGAAGGTGGAGATTCGCGATCGGCTGCGGCGGGAGATGCTCGAGATCTTCTACGGGCGGAACATGGATTGAATAGCCAAGGAATCCACCGAATCCACGGAAGGGGCTTTGCCGGGAAACCCCGTCACGTAACGCAGAGGCCGCAGAGGCGCAGAGCACGCAGAGGGGATTTTTTATTGTTTGTCACTTTTGCGTCGTCCCGGCCGAGTCTTTATCTCCGTCGTCCCGGCCGAGCGGAGCGAGACCCGGGAC
>JALVEM010000089.1 GCA_027030825.1 Thiohalobacter sp. | reverse complement strand
TTTCCGGGATGACCAAAGGTGTGGATTCCGGATCGGCGCCACGCGCCGTTCAGAATGACAGAAGAGAGGGTCGTTCCGGGCGAGCGGGTTTTTCTTCTTCGTCAATCCGGACGACTGATTTCTCTCCTTTCGTCATTCCGGGCGAGTGAAGCGAGACCCGGAATCCAGAAACCACGCTGATCCGTGAGGCACGGGCTGGAAATTCTCCTGGATTCCGGATAAGCGCCACGCGCTTTCCGGAATGACCAAAGGTGGCACCGCGCGCCGTTCAGAATGGCAGAAGAGAGGGTCGTTCCGGGTGAGCGGGTTTTTCTTCTTCGTCAATCCGGACGACTGGTTTCTCTCCTTTCGTCATTCCGGGCGAGCGAAGCGAGACCCGGAATCCAGAAACCACGCTGATCCGTGACGCACGGGCTGGAACTTCTCCTGGATTCCGGATAAGCGCTACGCGCTTTCCGGAATGACCAAGGGTGGCGCCGCGCGCAGTCCGGAATGACCGCAGTGGCGAAGTGCGTGGCAATGCTCCATCGTTCGGGAACGAGCAAAACGATACCAACCGAATTGCCTCGGAACCCTTGAATGATTCCCCTCTGCGTACTCTTGTGTTCCGTGACGAGGTTTCCCGACCGAAATCCCTTTCCGTGGATTCCGTGTTTTCCGTGGCCATTCTCCTCAACCCTTACTCCTCACTCGATTTCCATGGCTGTTATCATTGCCGGATCGTGAAATTCGAGGCGGCGCATGCAATACCGTGATCTGAGAGAGTTCATCGACGGCCTGGAGCGGATGGGGGAACTGAAGCGCGTGCGCGCCGAGGTGGATCCCCGGCTGGAGATCACGGAGATCTGCGACCGGGTGCTGCGCACAGGCGGGCCGGCGCTGCTGTTCGAACGACCGAAGGGATCGGACGTGCCGCTGCTCGGCAACCTGTTCGGCACGCCGCACCGGGTGGCGCTCGGCATGGGCGCGGACGACATAACAGCACTGCGCGAGATCGGGTCGCTGCTGGCGAAGCTCAAGGAGCCGGAGCCGCCCAGCGGAGTAAAGGATGCGCTCTCGAAGATCCCCGAATACCGCCGTGTTCTGGACATGGCGCCGAAGCGGGTACGCCGTGCGCCCTGTCAGGCGCAGGAGTTCGTCGGCAAGGAAGTCGATCTCGGCCGCTATCCGATCCAGACCTGCTGGCCGGAGGATGCCGGGCCGCTCATCACATGGGCGCTGGTAATCACGAAGGGTCCGCGCAAGCCGCGCACCAACCTCGGCATCTATCGCCAGCAGGTCATCGACCGCAACCGGGTCATCATGCGCTGGCTGGCCCATCGCGGCGGGGCGCTGGATTTCCGCGACTGGCAGCAGGCGCATCCTGGCGAGCCTTTCCCGGTGGCCGTGGCCCTGGGCGCCGATCCGGCCACCATGCTGGCCGCCGTCACCCCCATCCCCGATACCCTCTCCGAGTACGCCTTCGCCGGCCTACTGCGGGGCGCGCGCACCGAGCTGGTCCGTTGTCGCAGCCATGACCTCGAGGTGCCGGCCTCGGCCGAGATCGTGCTGGAGGGTTTCATCCACCCCGGGGACGAGGCCGACGAGGGGCCGTTCGGAGATCACACCGGCTATTACAACGAGGTCGAGCGCTTCCCGGTTTTCACCATCGAGCGCATCACCCAGCGCGAGCAGCCCATCTATCACAGCACCTACACCGGCCGCCCGCCCGACGAGCCGGCCATGCTGGGCGTGGCCTTGAACGAGGTCTTCGTGCCCCTGCTGCAGAAGCAGTTTCCCGAGATCACCGATTTCTACCTGCCACCGGAGGGCTGTTCCTACCGCCTGGCTGTCGTCAGCATGCGCAAGCAGTATCCGGGGCACGCCAAGCGGGTGCTGTTCGGCGTCTGGTCCTTCCTGCGCCAGTTCATGTACACCAAGTTCGTGATCGTCACCGACGACGACATCGACATCCGCAACTGGCAGGATGTGATCTGGGCGATCACCACGCGCATGGATCCGGTGCGCGACACCACCCTCATCGACAACACGCCCATCGACTACCTCGACTTCGCCTCCCCGGTCGCCGGCCTCGGCGGCAAGATCGGCCTGGACGCCACCCACAAATGGCCGGGCGAGACGAACCGGGAATGGGGGCGGCCCATCCGCATGAGCGAAGAGGTCAAGCGACGGGTGGATGCGCTCTGGGACGAACTGGGGTTGTAACAGGCACAGGGCGGCCATTCGGCCGCCCTGCGTGTTTGGAGGGCTGGAGGTGTCGTGTTTCAGCCCGTATGGCAGAGGATGCTGTTGTCCTGCTCGCCGGCCTGGGCCATGCGCTCGAGGCAGTCGAGCACTTCCATGCTGGCGGCCTCCATTTCCTTGAGCGAGGCGACGGCGGCTTCCATGTCGCCCGCCTTGAAGTTGGCCAGGCACTCGATCCCGTGATGGTGCACCCGGTGATGGGGGCCTTCCATCTCCTCGTAGCCGGGCAGCCTCGAGAAGCATTCCTTCCCTTCGCCTTCGTAGTACCACTTGCCCAGGCGGCAGCTGTGGTGATCGGCGAATTCGTCGATGCGCTTGTCGGAGACGCCCATCAGGATCTTGTAGATCTCGAACTTGTAGATCAGGTGATCGGTCTTGGCCAGCTCGACGAAGCTGCGCAGGGCGCCGGCGGAAATGGCGCCTTCCATCTTCTGCGACAGGCCGAGGATGTTGCCCATGGCCTCCGAGGCCTTGTTGCCCACCTCGCTCAGCGACGAGGTTTCCACGGCCATCTCCTGCATGCGCTTCTGGGTATCCGCGGTCTCTTCCTGGATCTTGCCCACTTCGCCGGCGATCTCCTGGGTGGCCTTGTTGGTGCGCATGGAGAGGTTGCGCACTTCCTCGGCCACCACGGCAAAACCGCGACCGTGCTCGCCGGCACGGGCGGCCTCGATGGCCGCGTTCAGGGCCAGCAGATTCGTCTGGTCCGAGATCTCGTTGATCAGATTGACGATGTTGCCGATGGCGGTGGCGCGCTGGTTGAGGGTTTCCACCTGGCTGACCGCCTCGTCCACGCTGCCGGTGACCTGATGCAGATTGTCCACCAGGCGGTTGGTGCCCTCGCGGGCATTGACCGACACGCGCGCGGCTTCCACGGCCGTGGCCTTCTCGTCGCGCAGGTTTTCGGCCAGGCGTGCCAGGGTGGTCTGCAGCGCGATGAGCGAGCTTCCGAAGGCATTGAAGTTGTTGAAGATTCCATCGACCAGGGTGTCGCGTGCCTGGTCCGAGACCAGCTGCCGCTGGAGCGACTCGTTCTCGGCCTCGAGTTCGGCCACACGCTGTCTCAGGCGTTCGCATTCGGCCTCGCTGGCATCGAGTCGGGACTTGAGCGCTTCGTTTTCCTTCTTGGACCCCAGCATCCGGGCAAACATGGCTTGAGCCTCCTTTCTTTTTTGCATTGGCAACCCGCAAGGCGGAAAAACGGCGGTTCCGACGCTCATCCGCACGATTCGGATATCGGCGGGACTCGGTCACACTTGAGCCGTCGGGAAACCGGCATTCAGGCGTTTGCATGCAAGCGCCGTTCCCCGTCACTGGTGTCTTCGAGTGGATCGATCCGGAGGGTCAGGGACAAGCCCAGCAAATGACGGTTTTTCCGCAGGCGGGAATGCGAGAGAATGTCGGATTCCGTCAGCGGCCAAAGGTATTGCAGATGACGTTCGAGGTTCGGATCCGTCCCAGCGGCCACCGCTTCCTGGTGGAGGAAGGCGAGAGTGTGCTCGATGCCGCCCTGCGGCAGGGTATCCACCTGCCCTATGGCTGCCGCTTCGGCGGCTGCGGCGAGTGCAAGACGCGGATCCTGCAGGGCCGGGTCCGTTATCCCGAGGGCGAATTGCCGGAGGCGCTGGAGGCCTCGGAGGCCGCCGAAGGCCTGGCGCTGCTGTGCCAGGCGCAGCCGGAGACGGATCTCGAGATCGAGGCGCGCGAGGTGCGGCTGGCGGAGGATCTCAAGCCCGTCCGCACGCCGACCAAGGTCGTCAGCATCGAGCGGCTCTCCCACGATGTCTGCCGGCTGCGCCTGAAGCTGCCGGACACCATTCGCATGGCCTTTCTGCCGGGGCAGTACATCGAGTTCATCCTGGACGACGGGCGGCGGCGCGCCTTTTCCCTGGCCAACGCCCCGCACGACGACGAGACGCTGGAGCTGCACGTTCGCCTGGTCGAGGGCGGCGCCTTCACCACCTGGGTGTTCGAGAAGCTGGAACCGAAGGCGGTACTGCACATCGAGGGACCGTTCGGCAGTTTCTATCTGCGCGAGGACTCGGACCGACCGGTGATCATGATGGCCGGCGGGACCGGGTTCGCGCCGCTCAAGGGCATGATCGAGTACGCCCAGGCCATC
>JALVEM010000088.1 GCA_027030825.1 Thiohalobacter sp. | reverse complement strand
CGGCTGCCTGGGCGAGAGAGGCCAGGACGCACAGGCACAGAATCAGAAGACCTCGGATCGGCATATGATTCTCCTCAACGGCGCCAAAACACCGGAGAGATCAGCACCAGCAGCGTGAAGATCTCCAGCCGCCCGAGCAGCATGGCGAGCGTCAGGATCCACTTGGCTGCGTCGTTGATGTCCCGGTAGTGCAACGCCACCTCGCCCAGCCCCGGTCCCAGGTTGTTGATGCAGGCCGCCACGGCGGAGAAGGCGGTGATCTGATCCAGGCCGGTGGCCATCAGCGCCAGCATCATCAAGGCGAAGCAGGCCACATAGGTGGCGAAGAAGCCCCAGACGGCGTCGATGATGCGGTCGTTGACCGGCTGGCGGTTGATCTTGACCGGCACCATGGCGTTCGGGTGCACCAGGCGGGTGATCTCCCGGGCGCCCTGCTTGATGAGCAGCAGGAACCGGATCACCTTCATGCCGCCGCCCGTGGAGCCGGCGCAGCCGCCGATGAAGCTCGCAAACAGCAGCAGCACCGGCAGGAAGCCCGGCCAGACATGGTAGCTGGTGGTGGTGAATCCGGTGGTGGTGCCGATCGAGACGACCTGGAACAGGCCGTGATGGAAGGCGTCGTAGGCCGAGTCGTAGGTGCCGGTATGGATCAGGTAGAGCACCGTGACCAGGGCCGCCATGCCCAGCAGCAGGACGTAGGTGCGGAATTCCGAGTCCTGCAGATAGGGGCGCGGGTCGAGCTGGCGCCAGGCCATGAAGTGCAGGGCGAAGTTGATGCCGGAAAGGAACATGAACACGATGGCGACGAACTCGATGGCCGGGTTCTCGAAGTGCCCGATGCTCGCGTCATGGGTCGAGAAACCACCGATCGCCACGGTCGAGAAACTGTGGGCGAGGGCGTCGAAGGGCTCCATGCCGGCATGCCAGTAGGCCAGGGCGCAGGCGATGGTCAGGCCCAGATAGAGGATCCACAGGGCCTTGGCGGTCTCGGTGATGCGGGGCGTGAGCTTGTTGTCCTTGATCGGCCCCGGCGTCTCGGCCCGAAACAGCTGCATGCCGCCGATGCCCAGCATGGGGAGCACCGCGACCGCCAGCACGATGATGCCCATGCCGCCCAGCCACTGCAGTTCCTGGCGGTAGAACAGGATCGAGCGCGGCAGGTCGTCGATACCGGTGATGACGGTGGCGCCCGTGGTCGTGAGGCCGGAGAAGGACTCGAAGACCGCGTCGGTGAAACTCATGTGCGGGTGGTGGGCCAGCATGAAGGGCACGGCGCCGACCAGCCCGAGCACCGTCCAGAACAGCACCACCACCAGAAAGCCGTCGCGCAGGCGCAGCTCGCGCCGGTGCTTTCGGGCCGGCAACCACAGCAGAAAGCCCGAGGTCAGGATGATCAGCAGGGCGTCGATGAAAGCGTGCAGGGCCCCGTCCCGATACAGCAGCGAGATCAGGATCGGCGGCAGCAGGGTGCCGCTGAAGATCATCAGCAGCAGGCCCAGGATGCGCTGGATGGCTGCGGCCTGCATGGTCTCAGAGGAAGGTCACGCCCACCTGGAACAGCTTTTCCACTTCGGGGATGCGGCGCTTGTCGACCAGGAACAGGATCACGTGGTCGTTGCTCTCGATGAGAGTGTCGTGGTGTGCCATGATGACCTCGTCTCCGCGCACGATGGCGGCGATGGTGGTGCCGGGCGGCAGATCGATTTCCTCGATGCGCCGGCCCACCACCCGAGAGGTGTCGGGATCGCCGTGCGCCACGGCCTCGATGGCCTCGGCCGCGCCGCGCCGCAGCGAGTGCACGGCCACCACGTCGCCGCGCCGGATGTGGGTGAGCAGGCTGCCGATGGTGGCCTGTTGCGGGGACAGCGCGATGTCGATCACGTCGCTGTGGACGAGATCGACGTAGGCGGCGCGGTTGATCAGCGACATCACCCGCCGCGCCCCCAGCCGCTTGGCGAGCATGGCCGAGAGAATGTTGGCCTCCTCGTCGTTGGTCACGGCGCAGAACACGTCCGTGTTCTCGATGTTTTCTTCCTGCAGCAGTTCCTGGTCGGCGGCGTCCCCGGCCAGCACGATGGCCCGCTCCAGGCGTTCGGACAGCACCCGGGCGCGCCGCTGGTCACGCTCGATCACCTTGACCGAATAGTGCGGTTCCAGACGCAGGGCCAGCCGGTAGCCGATATGCCCGCCGCCGGCGATGATGACCCGCTTCACCGGGCGGTCGAGGCGGGTGAGCTCGCTCATCACGGCGCGGATGTTCTCCCGCGCGGCGATGAAGAAGACCTCGTCGCCGACCTCGATGACGGTGTCGCCCTCGGGCATGATGGGCTGGCCGCGTCGGAAGATGGCGGCCACGCGGGCATCGATCTTCGGCATGTGCTTGCGCAGGTCGCGCAGTTCGTGTCCCACCAGGGGGCCGTCCTCCACGGCCCGCACCGCGACGAGCTGCACGCGACCGCCGGCAAAGTCCAGCACCTGCAGGGCGCCGGGATATTCGATCAGGTGCTCGACGATGTCGGTCACCAGCTGTTCCGGGCTGATGAGGACGTCGATCGGCAGGGCCTCCTGGCTGAACAGCTTCTTCTCGCGCAGGAACTCGGCGGCCCGGATGCGGGCGATCTTGGTGGGCGTGTGGAACAGGGTGTAGGCCACCTGGCAGGCGATCATGTTGACCTCGTCGCTGTTGGTGACCGCCAGGATCATGTCGGCGTCTTCCGCGCCGGCCTTGCGCAGCACGTCCGGATAGGCGCCGTGACCGGCGACGGTGCCGATGTCGAGGCGATCGTGCAGTTCCTCGAGCAGGTCGGGATCACGGTCGATGACCGTGATGTCGTTGGACTCGCTGGCGAGGTTGCGGGCCACCGAGGCGCCCACCTGGCCGGCACCGAGGATGATGATCTTCACCCGGACTCCGCTCCCTTGCGCACGTCGATGCCCAGCGCCTTGAGCTTGCGATAGAGATGGGTGCGCTCCATGCCCACCTTCTTGGCCAGCCGGCCCACGCTGCCGCCGACCGCGCGCAGCTGGTGCTGCAGATAGGCCCGCTCGAACTGTTCGCGGGCCTCGCGCAACGGCAGGTCGCTCGGGATCTCGCCCAGGGGCGGGGCGCCACCCCCGCTTGCCGCGGGCGTGGTCGACAGGCTGGCCTCGACCTCCTCGAGCGTGATTTCGTCCGTGGTGCCGAGGATCAGCAGGCGCTGGACCAGGTTCTTGAGCTCACGCACGTTGCCGGGCCAGTCGTAGTTCCGCAGGCGGTTCTGGGCCGCGACCGAGAAGTGCCGGTAGGGCAGGTTCTCGCGCGTGACGAAATAGTCCACGTAGTAGTTGAGCAGCTCCGGTACGTCCTCGATGTGCTCGGCCAGCCGCGGCACGTGCAGGGGTACCACGTTGAGGTGATAGAAGAGATCCTCGCGGAACTTCTCCGGCACGAAGTCGCGCTCCAGATCGTGCCGGGTGGCGGCGATGATGCGCAGGTCCACGTGCACCGGGCTGGTGCCGCCGATGCGGGTGAAGGTGCGCGTCTCGAGCACGCTCAGCAGCCGCTGCTGGGTCTGTTCGTCCATCTCGGCGATGTCGTCGAGGTAGAGGGTGCCGCCGTTGGCCTCCTCGAGCCGGCCGTAGTGCAGCTCGCCGTCTTCCTCGCTGCCGAACAGTTCCTTGAGCGAGCCGCTCTGCTGCAGCGAGCCGATGGGCACCTCGACGAACTTGCCCTGCGCGCGCGGGCTGAGCGAATGGATGTAATGGGCCAGCGTGCGCTTGCCGGCGCCGGGTTCGCCGGTGATCAGCACGTGGGTGTCGTGCTGGGCGACCCGACGGGCCTGCTCCCGCAGGGTGCTCATCACCTGGCTGTGGCCGATGGGCTCCGGGGCGATGTCGGAGAGTCCGCGCAGTTCCCGGTTCTCGCTCGCCAGCCGGGCGGCCTGCAGGGCGCGCTCCACCGTGATCAGCAGCTTGGCCAGCGAGATGGGTTTCTCGATGAAGTCGTAGGCGCCGAGGCGGGTGGCCTCGACGGCGGTCTCGATGGTGCCGTGGCCGGACATGACGATCACCGGGCAGGGCAGCCCGCCCGCCTGCTGCCACTCGCGCAGCAGCGAGATGCCGTCGATGTCCTCCATCCAGATGTCGAGCAGGATGAGGTCGGGACGCCGCTCCCGGCGCGCCTGGCGGGCCGCCTCGCCGCTCTCCGCCAGCGTCACCTCGTAGCCCTCGTCCTCCAGGATCTCCTTGATGAGATTGCGGATCTCGGGCTCGTCGTCGACGACCAGTATGTGAGCAGAAGGTACGGACTTGGATGGCATGGCAGGTTCGTTGAACGTTTGCGGGAAGTATACTCGGAGAGGGGGGAAGACAGAATACAGAATTCAGAATTCAGAATTCAGAA
>JALVEM010000087.1 GCA_027030825.1 Thiohalobacter sp. | reverse complement strand
AGGGGATCGAGCACCTCGCCGCCCGCCAGGCCGCGAATCTGCTGCAGGATGTCCATGAGGGTGACGAAGCCTTCCGAGAGGGAACGGTAGACCTGCGCGGCGGCGTGGCTGAAGCGTTCCGCCAGCACCCCGTAGCTGCTGCGCCCCAGCTCCACGAAATAGCTGATCCGCACCAGACGGCGGGCGGCCTGCTCCGGATAGAAGCCCGAGAACAGGAGACACAGGTCCCCGACGTCCCGCAGCCGGTCGATCTGCCGGCGCCCGGCGGCATTGAGCCCCTCGAGATACTCCATGGCCATCACGCGCCCGGCCAGTTCCGGCTGATTGATGAACCGCATGAGCAGAAACACCAGGTAGCTCTCGAGCTCCTCGTCGAGCCGGCACTCGCATGCCTGCTCGGCTTCAGTGACCAGTGCATGCCACTGGGCGACCGATGTGGGTTCGAGAATCAGCTCCTTCATGCCTGCCCTCCGGTACTGCCTCGCCTGTTGAGACGCCGGCGCGTGCGACCCGGTTCCCTGTATTCCTTGGATCGGCCGATCGCACCCGTCACTTGACCCCGATGTCCATGCATGAAACAGGCCAGCCTCCTGGACTTGCCCGGGTGTCCGGCTTGCGCCATGATCCGACTTCGGCTTCATACATCACATACAACAATCGCAAGGAGGAGAGCAATGAGCAGACGCATACTGCCGGCGCTGGCGATGCTCGCGCTGACATGGACGGGTTCCGCCGCAGCCGGCGGCTTCGGGGGCATCGCGCTCGGCCGGGCCGGCATCGACGACAGCACCACGATCAGCGGCGGCGGCACCGCCACGGTCGACGAGAACGCCCTGGGATGGAAGGTGTTCGGCGGCTGGATGTTCACCGAGAACCTCGGCATCGAGGCCGGCTGGGTCGACCTGGGCGACATGAACGAGGGCGGCGTGACCGACGTCGAGACCGAAGGCTTCTTCGCCGGCGCGCTCGGCGTGCTGCCGATCGGCGAGGACAGCGGCTTCTCGCTGCACGGCAAGGTGGGCCTCTACCTCTGGGACCAGGACATCAACCAGACGAACCATGACGGCATCGACATCGCCTGGGGGATAGGCGCCAAGTACCGGGTCACCGATCTGATCGGCATCCAGCTCGACTGGGAACGCTACAACACCAAACTGGAAACCGACATGGTTTCGGTCGGCATCACCCTGAATCTCGAGTAGGTCACCGGCGATCCGGCCCGCCCGGGGCCGGATCGCCAACCCCACGCGGAACCGGTATACTCCCGCCGTTTCGAGTTCGACGGGAAGCCGCGATGTCCATGCCCGCACCGGTCCGGATCGACACCTTCCAGGACCTCATCCTGGCCTTGCAGCGCTACTGGGCGACCCACGGCTGCGTCATCCTGCAGCCCTACGACATGGAGATGGGCGCCGGCACCTTCCATCCGGCCACCTTCCTGCGCGCCATCGGCCCGGAGCCCTGGCGCACGGCCTACGTGCAGCCCTGCCGCCGGCCCACCGACGGCCGCTACGGCGAGAACCCGAACCGGCTGCAGCACTACTACCAGTTCCAGGTCATCCTCAAGCCGTCGCCCGACGACATCCAGGAGCTCTACCTCGGCTCGCTGGAAGCACTCGGCATCGACCCCCTGGTGCACGACATCCGCTTCGTCGAGGACAACTGGGAATCGCCCACCCTGGGCGCCTGGGGGCTGGGCTGGGAGGTCTGGTTGAACGGCATGGAAGTCACCCAGTTCACCTATTTCCAGCAGGTCGGCGGCCTGGACTGTCGCCCGGTGACCGGCGAGATCACCTACGGCCTGGAACGCATCGCCATGTACCTGCAGGGCGTCGAGAGCGTCTTCGACCTGCTCTGGACCGAGGGCCCGCAGGGCCGCGTCACCTATGGCGACATCTTCCACCAGAACGAAGTGGAACAGTCGCGCTACAACTTCGAGCTGGCCGACACCGACTGGCTGTTCAGGGTCTTCGATGCCTGCGAGCGCGAGCACGGCCGCCTCATCGAGGCCGGCGTGCCGCTGCCCGCCTATGAACAGGTGCTCAAGGCCTCCCACGCCTTCAACCTGCTCGATGCCCGCAGCGCCATCTCGGTCACCGAACGCCAGCGCTACATCCTGCGCGTGCGTGCCATGGCCCGCGCCGTGGCCGAAGCCTACTACGCCTCCCGCGAGGCGCTCGGCTTCCCGCTGTGCGAGCAGCCGCCCCGGCAGGAGGCCACCGGATGAGCGCCGCCGACCTGCTGCTCGAGATCGGTACCGAGGAACTGCCGCCGGGCGCGCTGCTGCAGCTGGCCGAGGCGCTCGCCAGGGAACTCGACGAGGGTCTCTCGCGCGAGCACCTCGATCACGGCCCGGTTCAGGCCTTCGCCTCCCCGCGCCGCCTGGCCGTGCACGTGGCCGACGTGGCCCGTGCCCAGCCCGATCGCGAGGAGCTGCGGCGCGGCCCCGCCCTCACCGCCGCCTTCGACGACGAGGGCTGCCCGACGAAGGCCGCCGAGGGCTTCGCCCGCTCCTGCGGCGTGGCGGTGGAGGCGCTCGAACGGCTGGAGACGGAGAAGGGCGCCTGGCTGGCCTACCGGCGGCTGGTACCCGGCCGGCCGGCCGCCGAGGTGGTGCCCGGCATCGTGCAGCATGCCATCACCCGCCTGCCCGTGCCGCGACGCATGCGCTGGGGCGACCACGAGGTCGAATTCGTGCGCCCGGTGCACTGGGTGGTGCTGCTGCACGGCGATGCCGTGATCGAGACCGAGATCCTCGGTTGCCGCACCGGAAGGGAGACCCGGGGTCATCGCTTCCACCATCCCGATCCCATCCTGCTGGCCGAACCGGCCGTCTACCTGCCGCTGCTGGAGACCGAAGGCAGGGTGCTGGCCGACCCGCATGCCCGCCGCGAGGCGATCCGCGGGCAGGTGATCGAGGCCGCGCGGAAGGTGGGCGGCGAGGCCCGGATCGACGACGCACTGCTCGACGAGGTCAATGCCCTGGTCGAGTGGCCGGTGGCCATCGCCGGGGATTTCGACCCCCGCTTCCTGGAGGTGCCGCCGGAGGTCCTGATCTCCACCATGCAGGACCATCAGCGCTATTTCCCGGTCTTCGACGCCGAGGGGCGGCTGATGCCGCATTTCGTCACCGTGGCCAACATCGAAAGCCGTGATCCGGCCCAGGTCAAGGCCGGCAACGAGCGTGTGATCCGGCCGCGTTTCGCCGATGCGGCCTTCTTCTGGGACCAGGACCGGCGCCAGCCGCTGGCCAGCCGGATCGAGGCGCTCGGTCAGATGGTCTTCCAGGAGCGGCTCGGCACCCTGCTCGACAAGGCGCGCCGCGTGGCCGTGCTCGCGGCCCGCATCGGCGAGGCCATCGGCGGCGATCCGGCCTGGGCGGAACGCGCCGCCATGCTGTCCAAGTGCGACCTGCTCACCCAGATGGTCTACGAGTTCCCGGAGCTGCAGGGCGTGATGGGCCGCTACTACGCCCTGCACGACGGCGAACCGGAGGAGGTGGCCTGGGCGATCGAGGAACATTATCTGCCGCGGCATGCCGGCGACGCCCTGCCGCGGACCCGAACCGGCCAGGCGCTGGCGATCGCCGATCGTCTCGACACCCTGGTCGGCATCTTCGCCATCGGCCAGGCCCCCACGGGCGAGAAGGATCCCTTCGCATTGCGCCGCGCCGCACTCGGTATGCTCCGCATCCTGATCGAGCGGGAACTCGACCTCGACCTCGAGCACTGGCTGCAGGAGGCCGCCGACCAGCTGCCCGAGGCCCTGTGCGCGAGAAAGGTGGTGGGGGAGGTCTTCGATTTCACGTTCGACCGGCTGCGGGGCTACTGCCAGGAACAGGGCATCCGCACCGAGGTCTTCGAGGCCGTGCGCGCGGTCCGTCCCACCCGCCCGCTGGACTTCATGCGCCGGGCGCGGGCGGTGACCGACTTCGAACGGCTGCCCGAGGCCGAAGCCTTGGCCGCGGCCAACAAGCGCATCGGCAACCTGCTGCGCAAGGCCCGCGAGGCCGGCGAGTCGGTACCGGAGTCGGTCGATCCCGCCCGCCTGGCGGAACCGGCGGAAAAGGCCCTGGCCGAGGCTGTGGCGGAGGCCGAGACGGCCGTGTCACCCCTGTTCGAGAATGGCGAATACGAAGCCGCCCTCAAGCGTCTGGCGCAGTTGCGCGAGCCCGTCGACCGCTTCTTCGACGAGGTGATGGTCATGGCCGAGGACAGCGCGCTCCGTCGCAACCGCCTGGCGTTGCTGGCGCGACTCCAGCACCTGTTCCTGCAGGTCGCGGATCTGGGCAGGCTGCATCAATAGATTTTTGCCCATATTTTGTTAAAACTCTAACTATCTAGATAAGTTATTGATTATAGTTTTATTGTTCCAGGATCCGCAGGG
>JALVEM010000086.1 GCA_027030825.1 Thiohalobacter sp. | reverse complement strand
CTACTGCCCGTCCATCGAGGACAAGGTGGTCCGCTTCGCCGAGCGCGACTCCCACCAGATCTTCGTCGAACCGGAGGGGCTGGACACGCACGAGGTCTATCCCAACGGCATCTCCACCTCGCTGCCCTTCGACGTCCAGCTGGCGGTGGTGCGCTCCATACCCGGCTTCGAACGGGCCCACATCACGCGCCCCGGCTACGCCATCGAATACGACTATTTCGATCCGCGCGACCTCGATCACAGCCTCGAGACCCGCGTCATCGAGGGGCTCTTCTTCGCCGGCCAGATCAACGGCACCACCGGCTACGAGGAGGCCGCCGCCCAGGGACTGCTGGCCGGGCTCAACGCCGCCCGCAAGGCGCGCGGGCACGAGCCCTGGTGGCCGGAACGCGACCAGGCCTATCTGGGCGTGCTGATCGACGATCTCGTCACCCGCGGGACCACCGAGCCCTATCGCATGTTCACCTCCCGTGCCGAACATCGCCTGCTGCTGCGCGAGGACAACGCCGACCTCCGGCTGACGCCGATCGGGCGCGAACTGGGCCTGGTGGACGACGAGCGCTGGGCCCGGTTCGAGGCCCGGCGCGATGCCATCGAGAAGGAACGCGCCCGCCTGCGGGCGACCCGCGTGCTGCCGGGCACGCCGGTGGCGCGCCGGCTGGAGGCGCGGCTGGGCACGCCGATCTCGCGCGACGCCAGCCTCGAGGAGCTGCTGCGGCGTCCCGGCGTCGACTATGCTACCCTTATGTCCGAGGAGCCGCTCGGGCCGCCGCACCCCGTCGCCGAGGTCGCCTTTCAGGTGGAGACCCAGATCAAGTACGCGGGCTACATCGAGCGCCAGCAGGCCGAGATCGCGCGCCAGCGCCGCCATGCGCGGCTGCCGTTGCCGCCCGATCTGGACTATGAACGGGTCGACGGACTTTCGGCGGAGGTTCGTGAAAAACTCGAACGCCACCGGCCCCGCACGCTGGGCCAGGCGGCGCGCATCCCCGGCGTCACGCCGGCGGCCGTCTCCCTGCTGCTGGTGCATCTGCGCCGGCTCGAGCGGCTGCAGCAGGCAGGGAAGGAAGCCCTGTGACGGGGCGCGTGCGATCCTGCCGCACGGCGGGATCCCGGCTGTTGGACATACTCACAACGATAAAGGCAACAGGAGAATAACGTGGCCGTTTTCGCCAGACGCATCAAAAACCGCCAGCAAGGGCGGCAGAACATCCCCCTCGATCGGATGCTCGCCGATGGCGTGCAGCGCCTGGGGCTGGAGATCCCGGCCGAACGCCAGCAGCGGCTGCTCGACTTCGTGCAGCTGCTCAGCAAATGGAACCGGGTCTACAATCTGACCTCCGTGCGCAAGCCCCAGGACATGATCGGACGCCATCTGCTCGACAGCCTCTCCGTGCTGCCCTACATCGAGGGGCCGCGGGTGCTGGACGTCGGCACCGGCGCCGGCATCCCGGGCATGGTGTTCGCGCTGGTGGAGCCCGAATGGGAGCTGGTGCTGCTCGACTCGAGCAACAAGAAGCTGCGGTTCGTGCGGCAGGTGATCGAGGAGCTGGACGTGCCCAATGCCAGCGTGGCGCACGTGCGCGTCGAAGAATACCGGCCCGAGGCGCCCTTCGATACCGCCGTCAGCCGGGCCTTCTCCTCGCTGGAGGAGATGTACCAGGCCTGTCGCAGGCTGATGAAGCCCGACGGCCGCGTGCTCGCCATGAAGGGCGTCTATCCCGTCACCGAGGTCGAGGCGCTGACCGATCCGGACGTGCTGCTCGACGTCATTCCGCTGGCCGTGCCGGGTCTGAATGCCGAGCGCCACGTGGTCATGCTGAGCCCACGATAACGGCGGGAAGCGGCGTGACGATCATCCTGGCGGTGACCAATCAGAAGGGCGGGGTCGGCAAGACCACCACGGCGGTCAACCTGTCGGCGGCGCTCGCGCTCACCCGGCGCCGGGTGCTCATGATCGATTTCGACCCCCAGGGCAACGCCACTACCGGCAGCGGCCTGGACAAGGAGGCGCTCGAGGTCACGGTCACCGACTGCCTGCTCGACGGCGTGCCGCTCGAGCGGGCCATCGTGGCCAGCGAGGCGGCCGGATTCCACGTCCTGCCCGCCAACGCCGATCTCACGGCCGCCGAGGTCGGTCTGCAGCAGCAGGAAGGCGGGCCGGGTCGGCTGCGGGAGCTGCTCGCCCCGGTGGCCGGACGCTACGACTACATCCTGATCGACTGCCCGCCCTCGCTCAACATGCTCACCCTCAACGCCCTGGCCGCCGCCGATGCCGTACTCATCCCGCTGCAGTGCGAATACTACGCCCTGGAGGGACTGACGGCACTGCTGGACACCGTCGACCAGGTGCGGGAGACGCTCAACCCCCGGCTGCACGTGGAGGGCATCCTGCGGACCATGTTCGATGCCCGCAACCGGCTGGCCAACCAGGTCTCCGAGCAGCTCATCGAGCATTTCGGCGATCGTGTCTACCGCACCATCGTGCCGCGCAACGTGCGGCTGGCCGAGGCCCCGAGCCACGGCATGCCCGTGCTGCGCTACGACAAGACCTCGCGCGGCGCGCTGGCCTATCTGGCGCTGGCCGGCGAGCTGGTGCGCCGCACGGGCACGACGACCGTCCCCGGTGGCGCGGCGCCCGGGCAGGGGACTTCCGATACCGGCAATTCCACGCAAGAGGCATCCGATGGCAGCGAAGAGACGCGGACTGGGACGCAACCTTGACGCCCTGCTGGGCGGCCGCACCGCCCCGCCCCCCCCGGCTGCGGAGACGACCCCTGCGCCCGCGGCTGCGCCACGGGCATCCGACACCGCGGCCGACGCCGGCGGCGAGGGCTTGCGCCGTCTGCCCATCGACCTGATCCAGCCGGGGCGCTACCAGCCCCGCCAGGACATGCATCCCGAGAGCCTGCAGGAACTGGCCGATTCCATCCGGGCCCAGGGGCTGGTGCAGCCCATCGTGGTGCGGCCCGTCGCCCGCAACCGCTACGAGATCATCGCCGGCGAGCGTCGCTGGCGCGCCGCCCAGCTGGCGGGGCTCACCGAGGTGCCGGCGGTGGTGCGCGAGGTGGACGATCGCGCCACGATCGCCATGGCGCTGATCGAGAACATCCAGCGCGAGGACCTGAATCCCCTGGAAGAGGCCCAGGCGCTGGCGCGGCTGATCGAGGAGTTCGGGCTCACCCATCAGCAGGCCGCCGAGGCCGTGGGTCGCTCGCGCACGGCGGTGACCAATCTGCTGCGTCTGCTGGAGCTGGGCGAGGCGGCACGCGAGCTGCTCGCCGCCGGTCGCCTCGAGATGGGGCATGCCCGGGCGCTGCTCGGCCTCGAGGGCGCCGCCCAGCGCGATGCGGCGCACGAGGTGGTGCGGCGGGGTCTCTCGGTGCGGGAGACGGAAAAGCTGGTGCGACGGCTTCAGCAGGCCGGGAGTTCGCCCGCTCCGGCCCGCGTGAGGCGGGAGGATCCGGACATCCGCCGGCTGGAGGAAGAACTCGCCGAACGTCTGGGCGCGCCGGTGCAGTTTCGCATGAAGGGCAAGGGCAAGGGCGAGCTGGTGATCCGCTATGCCTCTCTCGAAGAGCTGGACGGGATTCTGGAGCGCATCCGCTAGTTTCAGTATCTTCGGATATTTCAATATAATCTCAGTTTATCATTGCATTGACCTGCTAGCGGGGTCCCTCTATACTGCGCGCCCCGGGTGCCCGGACGGGGTGCGTGCGGCATCTTGCGTCTGTCGCCGAGCGGCGGGGAGCATGTGGGCGACATGCGCAAGCTGTTGCTGATACAGACAACGATCACGGTGTTGCTGGCGGCGGTGCTGGCCGTCGCCGCGCGCGATGCAGGCGTGGGGCTGGCCGGACTCTTCGGCGCCGCCATCGCCGTTGCGAATTCTGGGCTGCTGGCCTGGCGGCGGGCACAGGCACAACGCCTGCCGTCGAACGATGCACGGGGCAGCCTGCGGCTGGCCTGGACCTCGGCGCTGGAACGCTTCGTCCTGGTGGCGTCGCTGTTCGCGATCGGTCTGGGACCGCTGGCGATGCAGGGCTGGCCCATGCTGGTGGTATTTGCTGCCGGCCAGCTGGCCTACCTGATTACAGGCTTTGGATACGGGAACCGTCATTCATGTCAGGTGAGACCCTAAGCAGCAGTGACTACATAGCCCACCATCTTCAGTTCTGGACCTTCGGCCGTCATCCCGACGGTACCTGGGGCTTCGCGCACGACGCCGCGGAGGCCAAGGCCATGGGCTTCTGGGCCTTCCATCTGGATTCCCTGCTCTGGTCGCTGGGACTGGGGCTGCTCTTCTTCTACGTCTTTCGGCGCGCCGCCCGTCAGGCCACCTCCGGCACGCCGGGCGGGCTGCAGAATTTCGTCGAGTGGATCGTCGAGTTCATCGACGAGAACGTGCGAGGATCCTT
>JALVEM010000085.1 GCA_027030825.1 Thiohalobacter sp. | reverse complement strand
AGGCCGGCGAGGCCGGCCGCGCCCGCGCCGTGGCCGACTACATCGCCGGCATGACCGACCGTTACGCCATCGCCGAACACGAACGCCTGTTCAACCCGAAGGAACTCACCTGAGCCCAGCGGCCTGCCGCGCCATCGCATTCCCCGCTTTCGGTCATTCCGGACGGCGCACAGCGCCCACTCCCCGGTCATTCCGGACGGCGCGCAGCGCCGATCCGGAATCCAGGAATGGATTCCACCGCGGCGGCCTGGACCAGCGTGATTTCTGGATTCCGGCTCGCGCTCGCTTGGCCGGAATGACGAAGGAAAATAACCGCTCGCTCGAAACGACTTCACTCCCGGTCATCCCGGAAGGCCACACAGCACCCGCCTCAGTCATTCCGTATATAGTCTCCTCCCCGTTGGCAAGACCTGACGGCGAGTTTCCTGGGCAGGGACAGTCGTGCTTCCGTATATCCGGCCTCTGTATGGGGCGATGCAGAGTGCCCCGGGCCCTGATGTGATACGCGCGCGGTGTCCTCATCGGAAGGTCGGCCTCCTTGTCGGGGCCGCCGGAATGAGCAGGTTTTCACCGCGCCGGTTCGACCTGTTGTGCCCTGGATCCGTGCCATCGGGTCTACGCACTCGGTGGTGTGAGGGTTGGAACTCCGGTTCTGGTTGCCTGGGGTTCAGTGGGCGGCGGCCAGCCTGGGGTCGTAGTCGGTGCCGTGCCGGACCATGGCCCAGGCGATGCGCACGATCTTGTTGACGAGCGCGATGACGGTCTTGTGGCGGCCGACGCGCGCCAGCAGTCTTCGGATCCATCGCGACAGGGGATCGGTCTTGTCGCCGACGTTCTGGACCACGGAGCGGACGCCCTGGACGAGGCGGCTGCGCAGGTAGGCATCGCCAGCCTTGGTGATGGACCCGAGGGTGGTCTTGCCTCCGGTGCTGTGCTGGCTGGGGATGACCCCGAGAGCCGCGGCGGCCTCCCGGCCGCGCCGGAAGCGGCTGCCATCGCCGAGATGGGCGAGCAGCAGGGGCGCGGTGCGGGGGCCGAGGCCCGGCACCTGCCTCAGGCGGCGGCAGACGGCATGCTGCCGGCTCATCCTGTCCAGCCGGGCCTGGATGCGGGTCATCTCCGCCTCCATGGCCTGCAGCCGCTGCCAGCCATGGGCCAGCTCCTCGCGCATCAGGGGCGTGAGCCCGTTCTCGGCGTCCTCCAGCAGCTCGGGGACGGCGCGCAGGAAGGCCCGCTTGCCCCTCGGGACGACCACGCCGTACTCCTGCAGCAGCCCGCGCAGATGATTGACCAGCGCCGTGATGTCCTTGTCCAGGCGCCGGCGGATGCGCAGCACCACCTGCATGTCCTGCTCCTCCAGCGTCTTGATCGCCACCGGGCGGATGCGCCCGTGCAGGGCCGCCTCGGCGATGGCCTCGGCGTCGTTGTAGTCGTTCTTCTGGCCCCGGGCATAGGCCTTGACGTGCTGGGCGGGCAGCAGCACCACCTCATGGCCCATGGCCTGGAGCCGCCGGGCCCAGTGGTGGGCGCCGCCGCAGGCCTCCATGGCCACCCGGCACGGCGGGCGGTTGGCGAAGAACTCCAGGAACTTGCGCCGGGTGAGCTTCTTGCGCAGTACCCGCTTGCCCTGCACGTCCAGGCCCACGACGAAGAAAGTGTTCTTTGCAATGTCAGCCCCGATTGTCATAGCATCTTTCATGGTCTCCTCTCCTCTTTGCTTCGTTTCAAGATGGAGTCTCTTCCCCATCTTTGGCGCAATTATGACGCCGTTTGAATAAGGGGGGAGGAGACCATCACATCGGAAAGCGCGTAGCGCTTATCCGGGATCCAGAAAAATCATCCACCACGGTGGCAAGGACCAGCGTGGTTTCTGGATTCCGGGTCTCGCTTCGCTCGCCCGGAATGACGTTAGAAAAAAACCACTCGGCCGGAATGACGTTAGAAAAAAACCACTCGGCCGGAATGATGTTAGAAAAAAACCGCTCGGCCGGAATAACAAGGTCGGAGTCATCCCGGAAGCCTGCGCCCGCGCCGCCGCAGCCCTTCCAGCTCCCAGCTCCCAGCTCCCAGCTCCCAGCTCCCAGCTTCTGAATTCTGAATTCTGAATTCTGAATTCTGAATTCTGGATTCTAAAATCCATTTCCGTGTTTTCCGTGGCTATTATCCCCATGCGCTGCAAAGGTGCGGGTATCAGGCCGTCAGCCCCGCACGAACAGGGCCATCGACTCCACGTGCGCGGTGTGCGGGAACATGTCCATGACGCCGGCGGCCTCGAGCCGGTAGCCGAGTTCGTGCACCAGGATGCCGGCATCCCGCGCCAGCGTGGCGGGATGGCAGGAGACATAGACGATGCGCTCGGCGCCCAGCGTCCCGAGCCGCGGCACCACCTCCTTCGCGCCGCTGCGGGGCGGGTCGAGCAGCACGCGGTCGAAGGATTCCCGCAGCCAGGGCGCCTGTTCGAGCACGGCCTCGTCCATCAGATTGGCGACATGGAGGGTCACGTTGTCGATGCCGTTGTGCGCCGCGTTCGCACGCGCCCGCCCGACCAGCCCGGCCTCGCCTTCCACGCCGACGACCTCGCGGGCCTGCCGGGCGATCGGCAGGGTGAAGTTGCCCAGCCCGCAGAAGAGATCCAGCACCCGCTCATTGCCTTCGAGCTCGAGCAGCGTCAGTGCCTGTTGCACCATGGCGCGGTTGATGGCGGCATTGACCTGGGTGAAATCGGTGGGGAGGAAACGGAACGCCAGATCACCCGCCTCGGGCAGTCGGTAGGTCAGTTCGAGTCCCGCCTCCGGCCACAGGGGCGCCACCGTCTCCGGCCCGCCCGGCTGCAGCAGGATGCGCAGGCCGGTCTCGCGACCGAAGGCGGCGAGGCGTTCGCGATCGGCCTCCGAAGGCGGCGCCAGCACCCGGAACACGAGCGCGGCATCAAAGTCGCCGACGGCCACCTCGATCTGGGGCACGGCATCGATGATCGACAGCCCGCCGATCAGGTTCGATAGGGCCTCGATGCGCCGGCCCACGGCAGGGTCGAGCACCTCGCAGCGTGACAGGTCGGCGATCCTGCGGTCACGCTTCTCGCGGAAACCGACCAGCACCTTGCCTTTCTTCGGCACGTGCCGGACACCGAGCCGTGCCTTGCGCCGATAGCCCCAGACCGGCCCCTGCAGGGGCGGCAGCACCCGCACCGGCGTCACCTGTCCCAGGCGCTCGAAGTTCTCGAGCAGGGTCTGCTGCTTGGCCTCGATCTGGGCAGCGGGGGCCATATGCTGCAGTGAACAGCCGCCGCAGAGTCCGGCATGCGGGCAGCGGGGCTCGACCCGGTCGGGCGAGGCCTCGATGACACGTGCGACCCGCCCCTCGTCGTGGCTGCGCCGCCGCCAGGTGTAGACGAACTCGACCGTCTCGCCCGGCAGGGCGCCGTCGATGAAGACGGCCTTGCCGTCGATGTGGGCAACCCCGCGTCCATCGTGACTCAGGGAGTCGATACGGGCCTCGAAGCTGCCTTCGGGCAGGCGTTTCCTGCGGCGTCCGGCCATGGATTCAGGCCTTCCAGGCGCCGAGGAATTCGCGGAAGTGAGGCCGGTCCTGGGCAACGAGATAATCGCGCAGGCGCCGGCATTCCTGGGCATGGCGTTCCTGGGTCAGCCGCCCGCGCATCATCTCGAAGCGCAGATAGACCAGATAGGTATTGAGCACGTCGGTCTCGCAGTAGTTGCGGATGCCCTCGATGTCACCGGCCAGATAACTGTCCCAGACCTTCGACCCGTGCATGCCCATCTTTCCCGGCAGGCCCATGAGGGTGGCGATCTCGTCCAGCGGCGCGTTGGCGCGCGGCTGATAGCCGGCCAGTACGTCCATGAGGTCCGTGTGCCGGTAATGGTAGCGGCTCAGGTAGTTGTTCCAGCGAAAGCTCTGGTCCTCGTCGCCGATCTCCCAGTAGCGCGGGGCCACCACACCATGGATGAGCGCCCGGTAATGGAGCACCGGCAGGTCGAAGCCGCTGCCGTTCCAGGAGACCAGCACGGGCGTGCGGCGTTCGATGACGTCGAAGAAGGCCTGGATGAGCGTGGCCTCGTCATCCTCCGGCGTGCCGAGCGAGGCCACCTTGAGGCTGTTCTGCCCCGCATAGACGGCGGAGATGGCCACGATGCGGTGCAGGTGCAGGCGCAGGAAGTCGGTGCCGGCCTCCTGCTGACGCATGTGGAACATGGCCTTGGCCACGGAGGCATCGTCCAGACCCTCCAGGCCGTAGAGCCTGCGCCCGCCCTCCACGTCCGGGACGGTCTCGATGTCGAAAACGAATATGTCCACTCAGTCTTCCTGTCGTGTTTTCGATACGGAACGCAGAGCGCGCAGAGGCGCGGAGACCGCAGAGATTACCGAAAGAACGTTCGACATGCGTGAGCCGAAGACCGTGTCGTGCACTGTCGGAATGACGAACGAGGCAATGAGGTCAAACCGACCGGCAAACGATCACTGTCACAAGAACCTTCCTCTGCGCACTCAGCGTCTCTGCGCCCTCTGCGTCTTGAAACGATGATACAAGACGACGTCACCCGATGCCCGGTTTCGCCGAGTCGGCCATGCCCGGGACAGCCGCAGCGAGTTCCAGCTTCCACCAGCGACCCGAAATTGCCCGCTTCGTCATCCCGGAAAGCGCGTAGCGCTTATCCGGGATCCAGGAAAATCATCCACCACGGTGGCAAGGACCAGCGTGGTTTCTGGATTCCGGGTCTCGCTTCGCTCGCCCGGAATGACGTTAGAAAAAAACCGCTCGGCCGGAATGACAAGGTCGGAGTCATCCCGGAAGCCTGCGCCCGCGCCGCCGCAGCCCTTCCAGCTCCCAGCTCCCAGCTCCCAGCTTCTGAATTCTGAATTCTGTATTCTGTATTCCCCTCACCCCGTCACTTCCGAACCCAGCCGCCGCTGGCGTCCTGATACCACCAGCCGGAGGGCGCATTGTCGATCCAGCGGCGGGCGAAGATGCCGCGGATCTCGGCCTCCCACTCGGGATGGCCGTTGACGCGGGCGATCTCGGCATAGAGCGCCTTGCGGTCGCGGTTCTCCTCGGCCACGAGCTGCTTCAGGCGGCGCCTGTCCTTCAACGGCACGGCCTTGAGATCCCGGATGGCGATCAGGCCATCCCGCGTCATGCCGATCACGCCTTGGTCGTACCAGGGCCTGAGCTGCTGGTGGCGCGCCTTCATCGCCGCCTGCAGTTGCCGGATGGCGGGAGACGAGACATCGATGTTGGCAGCCGCCTCGGCGGTGGGGATCACCACCTCCAGCAGGCCGATCCAGAGCGGGCGTTCGAGCCTTGAACGGGGTTCCGCGGAAGGCGGCGTTTCCTTGTCCGGCACCGCTTTCTCGCCGGTCTCGCCATAGACGTCGCGAATGATGCGGTCGGCCGCCTCCTGGGCTGCCGCCGCCGGGAAATAGACGTTGATGGTCACGCAGCCTGCCAGCAGCAGGAACAGGAAAACGAAACCGTAATGCCAGGATCTCTGCATGGATGGATTCCTCATCGTATCTGTGCCTCGCCGCCCCGGGTCGCCGCCTCGAGCCGCGCCACCAGGGTCTTCCAGTCGACCCGCGTAGCATACCCCACCACATCGAGCCGTGGCAGCCACCGGCCCTTGACGATGTAGTAGCCCTGCGGCGCCGGCGCCACCCCCCGCATCCGGCATACGCCGTTCTCCAGGCGACAGCCGATGCCGAGCCGTTCATAGGGGAAGTTCTCGAAGAACCGGAGGAACCCCTTCGACAGGGCGCCGGCTGCCCCGCCGCCGATGCTCGAGAGATTCTCCACCGCCCGCTGGCTGATGCGCCTCGGGCCACGATAGTCGTCCGGCGTACCCAGCCAGGCATCGAAGGCCACCGGCTGCCAGTTCTCGAGCACCAGATCACGGATATAGCCGGAGAGCCGCCCCTCGATGCGTCCGAAGGAAAAGGCGCTGGTGAGCTGTTCGAGATCCAGATGGTCGATGTCGATGTCGGCCTCCAGGATGGGAAAACGTCCGAAGGGACGCTCCAGCACCAGATTGCGCACCCGAACGGCGCCATCGAACACCCGGGCGAGCAGTATGCCTCCCACCTGCAGCCGATGGTTCTCGTAGCGCATGTCGGGGATCATGCCGGAGAGGGTTCCGGAGAATGGCGGCCAGCCCAGGGCCTCGCTCAGACGCCGGAGGGAGAGCGGCGTGAGAACGGCGTCGATGCCCCATCGCGGCAGCGGGTCACCGCTTCCTGAAGGCTCGAGGTCGAACCGGTCGATGAGCAATGCGCCGTCGATGATCGGAATCCGAGCCTCGGCGGCGAGCCGCCAGCGGTCGCCGCGGCTCTCCAGCGGCAGTTCGGCGGCCCCGAGCGCCACCCGGTAGAGACGACCGCCCGACCAGCGCACCAGACTGCGGTGAAGCGCACCGTCGCGGGCCGTGTCGATCCGGGCCTCCAGTCCCGTCAGCCGGATCCGCCCGTGCCGATCGTCGATTCTTCCTTTCTCGAGGGAAAGGTGTATCCGCGACGGCCGGCCCTTGTCGATACGCAGGTCGCCGGACAGGCGGCCTTCCAGCACGAGGTCGTCGGCCAGGGTGCCGGCGAGCCAGGGCTGGCCATAGACCGGCCAGGCCCGGGCCAGATCCAGCATCGGAATCCCGATGTCGAGACGTCCCCCTGCGCCATCGGGCCACTGGAGACGCTTCACCTCCAGTGTCAGCACGCCGGGATGCCGATAGCGAACGTTCCGCAGCACCAGCGTCCGATCCCGGCGAAAATCGGCTTCCAGATGGATCGGCGCCTGGTCAGGGGCCACTTCCAGATACAGAGGATCGAGATAGCCTCCGCCTGCACGCCAATCCACACTGATGCGGCCCTCTGCACCGCCCTCGGAAAGAACGCCGCGGGCCCGCCACAGAAGTTCCACATCCTCGGCTGCCAGGGTGCCGGACGCGTTGGACAGGCCCAGCGAGTCGACCTCCCCGGTCACCTTCCAGCGCCAGTCTTCACCGTCCCCGCGGAACCTCAGCCCGAGGCCGGCCCGTCCCGAAATTTCCTGCATGGGCAGCGCGATGCCCATGCGGGCCAGCATCCCCGGCAAGGCATCGAGCGAGACATCCCGGAGTTCGACCGAGCCGGCGCGTTGTTTCACCACATACCGGGCCACCACCTGTCCAATCGGTCCCTGTTTCCTGTCGAGGACGATTCGCACACGCTGCGCAGCCCTGTCATGGTCCAGCGAGAAACGGTAGTGCAATGTCCCGAACGTGCCGCCTTCAATGACCAGCCGGCCCATGCGGCAACGTGCGCCACGCAGATTCACCTCGAGTACCGGACATTCGACACGCAATCGCGAGAGCGCCCACCCGCGCCGGAATGTGATGCTGCGGACCTCGAGGTGGAGGGAGAGACCGTCACGAACCAGCTCGGTTCGCAGGCGAAGCCCTTCGATGCGGCCGCCCGGCACTTCGAGTGCTTCGATCTCGAGCCCTGCCTGCTCGACGGGCAGGCCGACCCGGGAAGGGAGACACATGGCCAGAACGAGCAGCCACCATCGGACCGGACGCGCCGCAGGCGATCGATCGGGCGGGTGATCAGGCAGGGAAGACACCGGTGGACAGGTAACGGTCACCCCGGTCGCAGATGATGGTCACGATCACGGCGTTCTCGAGCGATTCCGCAAGCCGCAGTGCGGCGGCCACCGCCCCGCCCGAGGAGATGCCGCAGAAGATGCCCTCCCGGGCGGCCAGGGCCCGCGTGGTCTCCTCGGCCGTGGGCTGGTCGACCTCGAGAATGTGGTCCACCAGCGCCGGATTGTAGATGCGGGGCAGATAGGCCTCCGGCCAGCGGCGGATGCCCGGAATCGAGGCCCCCTCGGCCGGTTGCACACCGACGATCTGGATCCCCGGATGCCGTTCCTTGAGATAGCGGCCGGTGCCCATGATGGTGCCCGTCGTCCCCATGGCGCTGACGAAGTGCGTGACCTTGCCCTCCGTGTCACGCCAGATCTCGGGGCCGGTCGTCTCGTAATGCGCCAGCGGATTGTCCGGATTCGAGAACTGGTCCAGCACATGCCCTTCCCCGGCCGCCTGCATCTCCAGGGCCAGATCCCGGGCGCCCTCCATGCCGGCCTCCCGGCTGACCAGCACGATCTCGGCACCATAGGCCTTCATCACCTGACGCCGCTCGACGCTCATGTTCTCGGGCATGATCAGCCGCATGCGATAGCCGCGGATCGCCGCCGCCATGGCGAGCGCGATGCCCGTATTGCCGCTGGTGGCCTCGATGAGCGTGTCGCCGGGCCGGATCTCGCCGCGGACCTCGGCCTTGCGGATCATGTTCAGCGCCGGACGATCCTTGACCGAGCCGGCCGGATTGTTGCCTTCCAGCTTGCACAGAACGACGTTGTTCGTCTCGCCCGGCAGGCGCTGCAGCCGCACCAGCGGCGTGTTTCCGACGAAAGCCTCGAGCGTGGGATATGACGGCATGGACCCTCCTTCGCTGGCCATCAGGAAAAATCATACGCCCGGAGACTTTGACCTGTACAGGGAAGACAGGCAACATAAGCCCTTGATCGAGATCACGTGAGCCGCTGGAGAACCGTATTGGCCAGAGGGCACGCGAACGTTGTCGCCTTCCTTCTCGCTGCCGGCATGACCTGCCAGGCAAGCGCGGAACACGAAAATCCTCCACTCGACGAGAGCTACTTTCTCGACGAGTCGGTGCCGATCGTCTTGTCGGCCACGCGTCTCGCCCAGCCGCAATACGAGAGCCCGGCCTCGGTCACGATCATCGACCGGGACATGATCCGGGCCAGCGGAGCACTCGACATCCCCGATCTCCTCCGGCTGGTGCCGGGCTTCCAGGTGGGCCGCGCCCGCATCCACACCATCTCGGCCTCCTATCACGGACTGGCCGACGAGCGGGCCCGCCGCATGCAGGTGCTGATCGACGGCCGGCCGGTCTATGGACCCGCCAACGGCGGTGTACGCTGGATGGAACTCCCGCTGGACATCTCGGATGTCGAGCGCATCGAAGTGATCCGCGGTCCCAATGCCGCCGCCTATGGCGCCAATTCCTTTCTGGGCGCCATCAACATCATCACCCAGCATCCGTTGGAACTGCCTGGCACGCAGGCGGGCATCCTGGCCGGCAACAAGGGCAACCGCAAGGCGCTGCTGCGGCATGGCGGATCCCGAGGCAGACTGGATTACCGATTCACGCTGGCCTGGCGCAAAGACGACGGTTTCGAGACGCGAACCGACCCTGGACCACCCGAGCCAGGAAAAACCAACAGGGAGGCAAGAAAACCCCTGGCCGACGGCATGCGCTTTCCGCTCTTCGACCTGCGAACCGAGTACCGGCTTTCCAATACTGCCAGTCTTGAATTCCTGGCCGGCTACAACGGCGGCGTCCGCAGGGATGGTGCCTTCGACGAAGACATCGACTCGCCACGCGAGGACCGGATCACGAGCCATTTCCAGCAACTCGTCTATCACCATTCTCCGGGCGCCGACCGGGAAACGCGCTTCCAGCTCTATCACACCTACATGCGCAACAGCAGCATGACGATATATCCGATACCGGATGCCCTGCGAATCCCGCTCGGACTCGCTCCTGGTGCTGCAATCGTCACGGACTTCGGAATCACCGAACAGCGCCTGGAGGCCGAGCTCGTCCACCACCGCAGCCTGTCATCCGATCTGCGCTTCGTGGCCGGGGCCAGTGCCCGTCTCGACCGGGTCAGGGGACGCAACTGGTTCTCGCGCGAGGACTTCATCGTCAATCACCTCTACCGTCTCTTCGGCAATCTCGAATACCACCCCATGCCCAGGGGTGTATTGAATCTCGGCCTGATGGTAGAGAAAAGCAGTCAGGTGGGTACCCGCCTCTCTCCGCGCATCGCCTACAACCATCAGCTGACACCCAACCATGGCCTGCGTGCGAGCCTTTCGCGAGCCTACCGGCTGCCCACCATCTATGAAGAGCACATCGACGGTTCGGTCTACCTTCCCGACGGCCGCCTGTTCAATAGAGTTTACCTTGGTAACGAAAATCTGGATCCGGAATCCCTTACCAGTTTCGAAATCGGCTATCTCGGTAGATTTCCTGAATTTTATTCAACCATTGATATCAAACTGTTTCTGGAGCGGCTGGAAAACCGTATCACAAGCGCCAAAAACTGGCCGGAAACCGGGGAGATTCATCCAGGCCAAAGGACACTTCGTTTCATAAACTCGCCTGGCGACTCGTTCATTCGAGGTATCGAATTGTCCTGTCGTTGGAGGCCAACCAAGGACGATATGCTCCTCTTCAACTGGAACTACTCCGATATTGACGGTAATTATCTGAAAGACTTTGGGCCTTCCCCTTATACACCATCAAGCTGGCTATTCAGGGATGTTGACAACCAGGTTCCGAGACATACCTACTCGCTGTTCTTCATGCACCGCTTGCCCGGCAACTGGGAACTCGGTGCGCTCTATTACAGGACGGACAGCATGAAATGGCTCGGTGACGGCGATTATCTCGGCCCTCAGGACCGTCTCGATCTGCGTATCGCCCGCACCTTCCGATTGAACGGTGCCGAACTGGAGGCCTCCCTGGTGGCCCAGAATGTGCTCGACGAATATCTGGAATTCCGTGACGAGAACGTATTCGATACCCGTGTCTATGGTCAGCTGCTGCTAAGTCTGTACTAGGGAGGACGGCCCGGGATTCAGGCTGTATCACTCAGGTCGATCACAAAACATGCAAACAACCGGCATGGGCAGTCGGCTGATTTCGATAACGAGAACGAAATGAAACACAAACGGCAGGTGCCGCTCTGGGCGGCATTGATCATTCTGCTCTGGGTTCTCCCGGGGCCGGAATTTCCTCTTGCCGACGCCACAGAAAACAGTCTCGTGATCCTGCACTCCGGTTCGAGTGCCGCTACCCATTTCAGCCAGACCCTGACCGGAGCACTGCACAGGCAATTTCCGGACATGCAGATCCGGAACACGAGTCAAGTAACCCCGTCGGTGCCGATGCATGGCGTCCGCGCGCTGCTGCTGGTGGGTTCGGGTGCGCTCGAGACCTACAGGAAATCGCCCGCGCTGCAGCAGATTCCTGCGCTGGCCCTGCTCGTCACCCGCCAACGATTCGAGGCACTCTGGCATCGGCTCCCATCCGACACCCGTTCCAGACTGACCGCCATCTACATCGATCAGCCCCCGACCCGCCAGTTTCTGCTCGCGGTCCATGCCTTTCCCGAACGCAGACGTCTGGGCGTGCTGCTGAGCCGAAACACGCGACCCACCCTGCCGCTTCTGAAAAAGCTGGCAGTGCGCACAAGACGCACGCTGGTAGCATATGAAACGGTTGGGCACGATCGGCTGATAGCCTCAATGGAAGACCTGTTCGAGAATACGGACGTCTATCTCGCCCTGCCCGATCCCAACGTCATCAATCGCAACACCTTGCAACCCATCCTCCTGACGAGTTATCGATATCGCATACCTGTCGTCGCCTTCAGCCGCGCCTATGTCAAGGCCGGTGCCACGGCGGCCATCTATACACCGCTCGACGGGCTGACGGAAGAGACGCTGGAGATCCTGCCCGGTCTGCTCGGCGAACGGTCGGGACCTCTCCCGCGGCCGCATTATTCCAGCCGATTCCGTGTCGCACTGAATCGTCAGGTGGCCCGCTCGCTGGGCATTCCGCTGCCTACGGAGAAGGCACTGGAGGATGCCATCCGGGTCTGGGAGGAGAACAACCGGTGAAACCGAGCAGCCTGCGCACCCGGATACTCTTCATTGCCATGTTTCCGGCCCTGACCCTGGCCCTGGTGCTCGGAACCTATTTCGGCTATACGCGGGTTCGCGACCTGGCCCGCAATCTGGAAGACCACGGCCAGGCCGTCGTCGAGCAGTTCGCGCCTGCCTGCCAGTACGGGGTGTTTTCCGGCAATCTGGACTACCTCGCGCCTCTCGTCGATTCGCTGCTCGCGGAACCCGACATCGTCAGCGTGACCATCCGCGACGCCCGTGGCGACACCCTGCTCTCACGTTCGCGCCCCACGCCGACGGAGGGCAAGGTCCTGCTGTTCCAGGCCGACATCCCGTCGCCAACGTTGCCCCTCGGAGAAGAAGGGTTCGAAATCGACGAGAACGAACCCGCGCCCTCGAGCATCGGCACGGTCACCATCGGCATCAGCACGGCCACCCTGATACATCAGACCGAACAGGTGATGCAGAACAGCCTGCTCATCATCCTGCTGGGCCTGCTGGGGACGCTTGCGCTCGCCGCCGCCATCGCCCAGGGGCTGGTCCGGCCGATCGAACGTGTCACGCGCGCCGTGGACCGGATCGCGGGCGGCGAATTCGACGTGCGTCTCACGGAACAGGCCACCGGCGAACTCCAGCGTCTCCAGGAAGGCATCAACGAAATGGCCAGGAGGCTCGCCATCACTCAGCAGGGATTGCGCGAGGAGGTCGACCGTGCCACCCGGCAGCTGCGAAGCGCGCTCGCGGAGATGGAGGAAAAGAACCGGGAACTGGACCAGGCCCGTCAGGAGGCCCAGCGCGCCAGCCGGGAACGCACCGAACTCATCGCCAACATGAGCCACGAGATCCGCACCCCGCTCAACGGCATCCTCGGTTTCATCGACCTGATGCTCAGGACACCGCTCACGGAGGACCAGCGCGAGTACATCGGCACGATCAGGAAGTCGGCAAACAATCTCCTGGCCATCGTCAACGACATCCTGGATTTCTCGCGCATCGAATCCGGCAGGCTCCGGCTCGAGCCCGTTCCCTTCGATCTGCGCGAACCCTTCGAGGACACCCTCGACCTGCTGTCACCACTGGCAGGCGAGAAGCGGCTGGAACTGGTGCTGCTCATCTACGAGGACGTGCCGACCCGGCTGATCGGTGACGTGGACCGCCTGCGCCAGATCCTGCTCAACCTCATCGGCAACGCCGTCAAGTTCACCCATTCGGGCAGCATCGTGGTGCGCGTCATGCTCGACGAGGCACTGGACGAGGCCTGTCGTCTGCGGGTGAGCATCACGGACACCGGCATCGGCATGAACGAGGCCCAGCAACGTCACCTGTTCCGGGCCTTCAGCCAGGGACACGGTTCCCTGAACCGTCGCTATGGCGGCAGCGGACTGGGGCTCTTCATCAGTCGCATGCTCGTGGAACAGATGGGTGGCGAGATCGGCCTGGAGAGCCGCGAAGGGGAAGGCTCGACCTTCTGGTTCACCCTGCAACTGAAGCTTCAGCCCGCCCGAACCGGCCCCGCGCCACAGGCGCCCGAATCCCTTCCGGTCCTTCTCTACTGCGTGCACGACCAGGCCCGCAAGGCGCTTGCACATCCTCTCGCACGCTGGGGTCTCGAGGTTCATGAGGCCGAGAACATCGCCGCGCTCGAGGCCCTGCTCGAAAGTTCCAGCGATCGCGAGGGGCTAATCATCCTGTCGCTGGTCGACGACGAAAACGACGAGGCAACCTCTCTTGCCCTCGTGGAACGTTTTCGTCATCGCGGGCATCGCCTGATGGTGCTGCTCACCACTCTGGAAAAGCGGCAGATCGATCGGCTGCAGGATGCCGGTGCCGATCGCTGCCTCTGCAAGCCTGTCCGGCTCGAGACCCTGCGCACCACGCTCTGGAAGCTGCTCGGCTGGCAGGAGAGCGAGAGCGCGCATTTCGTGGAGCGGCGCCGCCGTCCGCGTGTCCGGGATGCCGACCTGTCCGGAGTCCGAATCCTGGTGGCCGACGACAGCGAGATCAACCGCCGCCTCGTCAGCCTCCAGCTCGCCCCTTTCAATGTGGCGGTGGACGAGGCATCCAACGGCGAGGAAGCGCTGCGCCTTGCCAGGGAACATCGTTACGACCTCATGCTCATGGACATCCGCATGCCCGTCATGACGGGCGAGGAAGCCACGCGTCGGATCCGGGCCGGAGACGGGCCGAACAGGGAAACGCCGGTCATCGCCCTGACAGCGAATACCCTCGAAGGGGAATCGGAACGCCTGGCAGGCTTCGGCATCAACGAGACCCTGATCAAGCCGGTCTCGGAATACCGCCTGCTGGAATGCATCGCCCGCTGGCTGGGCCGTGACGACCTTCTGGACAACCTGACCGGCCGATCCCCCGATGATTCCCGGGAACGGCTGCTGGACGAATTGCGCGAGCATCTGGTCGGCGAGCTGCCGGATCATCGGTCGGAACTGGAACGGGCCTTCGCCGAAGGCGATCTCGAACGCCTGCGTGACGCCGCCCACCGCCTGGCGGGATCTGCCGCCTGGTGCCAGTTCCAGGTGCTCCACGAGGCCGCCCTGGCGCTCGAGCAGGCCTGCATCGAGACGGCGCCGCCGGAGAGGCTCGCCGAACGCCTGACCGGGTGTCTGGACGAGATCGATGCCCTGCGGCAGACGCCTCGCGCCCGACAGGGCTAGCCCGCATATTGCACCGAGGACTCCGGATAATGGCGGATTTGCAGCCGGGCTCGGGGAGCGCTGGAGCGAAAATCGTAGCAGGGACTACGACTTGAGCGAAGCGCCCGCGAGCCCGAGCGAAAATCCGCCAGCGCCGGAACAGGAAAGCGGGCGGTACAAACTGTACTCCTGCAGAAATCGCCCAGAACCGACTCAAGCCCTTGTTGCATAAAGCATTACACTCCCGCCCGCTTCCGCCTCGGTAGCAATATGCGGGCTAGGGCTGAGTCTTTCAGAAAGCGTTGCCCTCGAGCACGACGAAGGCCACTGCGAACTCCCGCTCGTCCGCAATGCTCAGGTGGATGG
>JALVEM010000084.1 GCA_027030825.1 Thiohalobacter sp. | reverse complement strand
ATGCCGATGCGCCGCGGATCGACGACTATGCCTGAGGCGGACTTCCATGACTGAGTGGCATGCCATCCTCGCCATCGTCGCACTGGGCGGCTGTCTGGTGCTGGGCTGGCGACACCGTGCACTCGCGAAACGCATGCAGGATCTCCGGGAACGGCTGGAACTGCAGGAACAGCGGCTGGCCGGTCTGCAGTCCGAGCTGGCGGCGCTGTGCAAGGCTTCGGTCGGGGCCGGTCAGCGGATCGTCCAGTTGTCCGACCAGGTGCGCCGCCTTGGCGAACGTCAGGATCGTACCGAGCTGCAGACCATGAGCGAGCGCTCGTTCGAGCGCGCGATCGAGCGGGTTCGCGAGGGCGGGGACGTCGAGGCGCTGATGCGCGAATGCGGCCTCACCCGCGGCGAGGCCGAGCTTCTGATCACCGTGCACGGCATGGATGCCGCCTGATCATTCCTCTTCCCTGGAAGGCTGTTGTTCGTTACCGGGTCGTTTGCCGGTCAGATGCCAGGCAAAGGCGATGACTTCCGCAACCGTCCGGTAGAGCGCCTCGGGAATGGCCTCGTCGATGTTCAGGCGGGCCAGCGACGCCAGCAGCACGGGATTCTCCTGAATCGGGATGTTCAGTTCTCTCGCCAGCGCCAGCATTTCCTCCGCGAGTGCGCCGCGACCGAGGGCGGTCACGCGCGGTGCCACATCGTCTTCCGCGTAGCGCAGGGTGACCGCCAGGGTTTCCCGTGTTTCAGGATCTTCGGGTTTCATGCCTGCTCGTCCAGTATGCGGTTCGAAGGCGTAGCGAATTCGGCATCGGCCGGCACCGTGCCCCGTCGCACGCTCATGGCGCGTGGGGCCAGGCCCAGGGCCTCGAGCCGCTCGCCGAGCCGGGGCAGGGCGGCATGCAGGGTGCGGCGGGTCGCCTCGCCGGGCGTGACAAAGTGGACCTCGACCGCGTTCCCGGCGTCGAGCGAGACGTCGGCAACCAGCCTGCCCAGCACGGGCAGCGTCAGGTCGAGCCGAACGCGCCAGGTCCGCGCACCATCGGGACGATCGGCGTTGCCGTCTCGTTCGTCCCGCCGGATGATCAGCCGCATCGGTTCGACCAGGTCGTCCCGCCGCAGCGGGATCTCGACATGCCATTCCTGCTGTCCCCTGTCCCGCTGTTCGACATGCTGCAGCTGGTGCTGATGCTGGCGCGCCAGCAATGTCTCCACTGCATCGAGCAGCAGGCGTCTGAGCACAGTCGCTTGCGGTTCTCCCGGCTTGACAGCTTCCCGGCCATGGACGCCCGCCTCGCTCTCGCCCTGCCCGAGCAGTGTGCGTATCTGGGCTCGCAGGGAAGGGGGCAGTCGTTCGAACTCTTCCGGCGTGAGCAGCGGTATCAGCTGCGCCAGCGACGAGGCGCTCGCAACCCGGGCGTTCGGAGAGGCAGCCGGTCGGGCGACGCTCCCCGAGGCATCGGGCAGGGCTCGCAGGGCTGCGGCCAGCCGCCTGAGCAGCAGCCCGAGGTCGCCTCTGAGCGCCGCTGCGTCATTCGATGCGTTCCTGTGCGGGCCGGCCAGGGCGGCGGCGATGCGCGCCTCCAGAAACTGGCCGCTGTCGCGCATGGCGCGCCGCAGTCCTTCGGGGCTGGCCAGGTCCCCGGGTTCGGGCAGTCCGGCCAGGAAGTGTTCCAGCGTGGCGCGGGCCTGCGTGGGCAGCAGCCCGGCCAGGCGGGGCAGCCGCGGGATCAGGGCCAGGAACAACAGGGCGTCGCGGGGTCGGACGGCATGCGGAGGCGGCAGTTCGCGCAGATGGCGGCGCAGCAGCGCGATTTCGAGCCTGGGCCGGATTTCCAGCAGGGGCTGGTCGCCATCGCGCAGCATGCGGGCACTGACGAGTGTGCCCGGTGGCAGCGGCGGGTCGGGTTGCGCGGCTTTCAGACGCAGGCCATCGGGACCGATGAGTGTCAGCATGCGCTCGTCGGCCTGTACGACCTCGAGCCGCAGCATGCCGGTGCCGATCACGGGCGGTCGAGCGGTGATCCCGTTCCGACCGGGTCCGGCGGCCCTCGGGACGCCGGCGGGGAGCGTGGGGAGGTTCGGTATCTTCATGCCTTCAGGAAACGATCGGCCCGACCGCTATCATCACACAGGACACGAGCGGATGCATCGTATGGATCAGTCCTTCAACAGGTCATGGTATGTGCGGCGCGGCGATCAGCGCCGGGGGCCCTACGATGCGCAGCGGCTCGAACGCTACATGCTGCTCGGCAGGATTCGCGAGGGCGACGAGATCTCCGAGGATGGCAGGCGATGGGAACGGCTCGATGCAGACCATCCCCTCTACCCCGAACTGCTTCGCAACGCCGTGACGCCGGAAGGGCTCGAACGCCTGATCGCAGCCAGGGAGCGGATCGACGAGCGACAGCCTTCGCGTCGCCGCATCGTCCGGGGCGGGATGCACGCCCGCTCCGAAGTTCCGCAGGGCGCCGATCGGCGTCGGGGAGAGGATCCCTTTCTCGAGAGCCTGAAGGCCCGTGCCGGCACGAATGCGCGGGGACGGATGGTTCGTCGCCGGCGTCTCGCCTGGCTTCCCGTCACGCTGATGGTGCTGGCCATGCTCGTATTCTTCGAGCTTCACTCCTGAGCGGACACCACGAGATTCCGGCCCCGATGCTTGGCCTCGTAGAGGGCCCGGTCGGCCCGTTCGATCAGCGCATCCGCATCCTCGTCGTCGAGCAGTTCGGCCACGCCGGCGCTGGTCGTGACGTGGATCTCGTGCCCACCGCAGTTCAGGGGCGTGCGTTCCATGTGACGCCGGATGCGCTCCGCGAGTCGCAGGGCGCCCTGGAGGCGGGTATTGCGCAGTAGCAGCAGGAATTCCTCGCCCCCGTAACGATACAGATGATCGCTGGTGCGAACCTGGGCGCGCGCCACTTCGGCGAAGGCGCGCAACGCCTGGTCGCCGCAGGCGTGCCCCCAGGTGTCGTTGATTTGCTTGAATCGGTCGATGTCGAACAGCACGATCGACAGGCTGTCACCGTGACGTCTGGCCAGACTGATCTCGCGCTGCAGCGCTTCTTCCATCGCGGCACGGTTGCCGATGCCGGTCAGCGGGTCGCGGTGGGCGCGATCGAGCGCCTCGAGGTAGAGCAGGGCGTTGCGCAGCGGGTAGACCAGCAGCGCGAGCGCCTCCTCGAGCGCGGCGATCTCCTTTTCCTCGAATGCCCTTCGCTGCAGGAACACGATTTCTCCGAGCGGCTGTTCGTGGAGCAGGAGTTCGTAGGCACATTGGTGGCTGGCCCGCTGTCCGATACGCAGGGCCTTGCGTCCGCCCGGAGGCAGATAGATCATGCCGGCCACCCGCTGCCAGGATTTCAGGCGCGCATGGAACAGCTCGAGCAGGGGTTCCAGCTCGAGCGTGGTCTGCAGTTCCCGCAGCAGTCGGTTGAGGTGTTCGGTATCCCGTGCCGGTGCCGGTGTCCGATCGCGGCGCAGGATGCCGGGCCCCTCGTCCGAGTGGATGTGCAGTACGCTCTGGGACGTGGCTCCGCTCATGTGCGTCATTCCTCGTGTCTGTCCAGCTCGACCCTGCGAGATTTGTGCCAATAATCATGGAGTGGCGGGTATTGAAGGAAGTCGCCAAGAAACAGCAGGTTACATTCGCAAACATCCTGCGTCAAAAAACAGACGCATCGGGTGCGGCAGAGAAGGGAATGTTCGAGCCGTCCGGTTGTCTCTATAGTCGAACGTTCGACGATACGACGGAACCACCGGAGGATCCATGAACCGCATTCATGTCAGAGCCCTGTGCTTCGGGCTTCTCTGTCTGCTCACGCTGGGGGCCTGGGCGAAACAGGAAGGCGAGCTCGCACCCGGCTTCGTCAATCCGGGGTACATCGAACATCCCGAATGGTTCAAGAATTCGTTTCTCGACATGCGTGAGGATGTCGAGGAGGCCGCTGCGGCGGGCCGCCGCGTCATGCTTTACTTCTATCAGGACGGCTGTCCCTACTGCAGGAAGCTGATGGAGGTGAATCTCTCGCAGAAGGACATCGTCGACCGCCTCAGGCGTGATTT
>JALVEM010000083.1 GCA_027030825.1 Thiohalobacter sp. | reverse complement strand
ACGAACTGACCGCCCTGCGTACCGCCGGGCTGTCTAGGCTGCGGATCATGCTCGGTGTCCTGGCCACGGTGGCGTTGCTCGCCCTCGGGGCGCTGATCGTGCAGGAATGGGTCGCGCCTGCCGCGGATCGCCTGGCGCAGCAGATCCGGGCCGAGGCGCGTCGGGAGCAGGTTGCGCATGTCCATCGCGGCGGGTACTGGATACGCGAGGGCACTCGCTTCATTCATCTCGCGCAGGTGACGCCGGATGGCCGGGTGCTCGGAGTGACGATTCACGAGCTGCCCGATCACGTGCGCATCGAACGCACCCTGCGCGCCAGGGAGGCGGTGCATCACGACGAGACAGGCTGGCGGCTGCTCGACGTGACGGAGACGATCTATCGGGAACAGCGTCTCGTGATCAGCCGTCGTCCCGAGATCGCATGGCCCTCGCTGATCGATCCCGAACTGCTGGATCTGGCGGCGCGGCGACCGGAACAGCTGTCGAACCGCGAGCTGGCGCGCTATATCGATTACATGAAGGCCAATCGCCTGGAGGCCCGGCGTTACGAGCTGGCCTACTGGCGACGGCTGATGGCGCCGGTCTCGTCGCTGGTGATGGTGTTTCTCGCCATGCCGTTCGTCTTCGCCACCCAGCGCATCGCCAGCCAGGGCGTGCGGGTCGTCATCGGCATTCTGGTGGGGCTAGCCTTCTACCTGGTCGACCAGACCCTGTCCCACATGGGCGAGGTGTTCGCCCTGCCGCCCCTGCTCGGCGCGCTTGCGCCTTCCGTGCTCTTCCTGATACTCGGCATCATCGGGATGATGCGTACCCGACAGGTGGCCTGACGGGCCATCGGACTCGTCCATCCTGGCGCAATTTGCGGGTTCAGGACGTGCGTATCACACGGGTGCCGGAGAGACGGTCGTGCCAGGCCAAACAATCCCGATCCAGCAGCACCCACAGCCAGCCAAGCCCGAAAGCAGCCAGTGAAACGCCAGCGGCGAGGAAGCGCAGCGTGGCCCGCCCCCAGCCGACCGGTCGGCCGTCGTCGGCGATCAGACGCAGCTTCCAGGTCTTCATGCCCAGCGTCTGACCGCCATGCACCCAGAACCAGGCGTAGAAAAGGTAGACGACGGACAGATCGTAGAGCGTGAGCAGAGGATGGGGACGGGATGGATCGGCACTACCGATGAAGGGAACGAGGAGCAGGTTGGCGGCGAACAGGACACCGAACAGCAGCAGGGCATCGTAGAGCAGGGCGCCGAGCCGCCTGGCCAGGGAGGCTCCCGGAGGCATCGAGGGGCGTGGCGAGTCAGTCGGTGTGTTCAAGCCAGAAACTTCCGGTGTGTTCGGTCGGGCAATCCGGTGCGGGAACCGCGATACCCGAACAAAGTATACATCCCACGGCTGGCAATCACCCGAGGGCTGTGATTTACTTGACGAAAATACTTGGGCATCCGCCCGTCACAGGCGAAGGAGGAGGGAAGGGGCCATGTCATTGATCGCCACCTTGCGTGCAATGCCGGGCGTGCTGGCCGCCGGCGAATATTCCTACCGGGGAGACCGTTATGTCGCCGAAGGCGAGCTGCCCGACGAGCTCGCCCGCAAGGCTTCCGTGATGTGTCGCGCCACCAGCATGGGCGTGCGCATGGAGGCCGATATTCTCGATCACTTCTGTGCCGACGATTGCGGACTCATGCCGACACGGGGCTGGATCGTCCAGGGGCCCAGGTTCTCCGTATGCGTGCTGTCCAACGTCTTCTGTTTCGTGCGCAACGATGCGCACGAGATCAACGCGGTGGTGCGTACCATGCGGGAAGCACTGGATCCGGCCGCCGACATCATCTGATGCGGCGCCTGTCGAGAGGGAGGAATCGTCCATGATCGATCTCGAGGAACTCATGTCTCTGGAAGGCGCCCAGGCGGCGTTCACCTTCAGCGATCGCGGCGAACTGATCGAGCACAGGATCCGTGAGCGTGCCTCGATCACCGAAGAGGCGCTCGATCTGCTCGCCCATGTCCTGGTGGCCAATCTGTCGATCGCCACCATGCAGGCCCGGGGCTGGGAGAAGATGACCGGCCAGGAAGGGTTCTATCCGATCGAGACCTTCACGCTGGTCGGCTTCGAATGGTCGGCCGTCGCCGGGCGCGGCGCCGGTGTGGTGCTGGACAACGCGTCGGCCGACTATGAACGCGCCAATGCGCTCCTCGCCGGGAGCACGGCATGATCAAGCGGCTGCTCCTCATCGACGGCGTCGATGCCGTTTGCCATTTTCGTGACGACGGCAGTTTCGTGGAGGGGTTCGGTTTTCTCGACGAGACCGGTCTGCGGCATCTGGCGCGGTTTGCACTCGAGTACCGCCGGCTGGTGCAGGGCAATCTCGACCAGTTCTCCATGTTCACCGGGCTGCCAGGCTGGACACCGCCCCGGGCCTGGGCGGTGCGTGCCGCGGCCGGTACGGTATTGAGCGTGGGCAACCTGGTCTGTCTCGCCCGAACCGGAGAGGTGTCCATCGACCGGTTGCTCAGGGAAATGACCGAAGCGGCGAGCTACGTGTGAAGCCTTCCCGAATCGTCCGACGGGCTGTCGGCTCGTGCCGCCATCGATAATGGCGCTCCCTAGGGGACTCGAACCCCTGTCGCCGGCGTGAGAGGCCGGTGTCCTAGGCCACTAGACGAAGGGAGCGCGGCTGGGCATGACAATGTCCCGCCGTCAGGCGCTGGACAGGAATGCTATTATACGCACATGAATGCAGGAGTAGAAGCCATCGGGGCCGGCCGGGCGGCATGCAGGGCATGAATGAAACGCAAGGCACGGCCCCTGTCGTCTATACCCGGGACCAGCACCCCATTTCCCGGGCCGACATCAGTCCCAACGCACTCAAGGTGCTCTATCGCCTGCACAAGGCGGGCTATCAGGCCTGTCTGGTGGGCGGCGGCGTGCGCGACCTGCTGCTGGGGCGCGAGCCCAAGGATTTCGACGTCGCCACCGATGCACGGCCGGAGGAGGTCAGGCGTCTGTTTCGCAACTGCCGCCTGATCGGTCGCCGGTTCCGGCTCGCCCACGTGGTCTTCGGCCGCGAGATCGTCGAGGTCGCCACCTTTCGCGGGACACCGAGCGAAGCCGAGGGCGAGGGACGGGTCGACGCCAACGGCCGCATCGTTCGCGACAACGTCTTCGGCACCATCGAGGAGGACGCCTGGCGCCGCGACTTCACCGTCAACGCGCTCTATTACGACATCAGCGACTTCACCGTGCGCGACTATGTCGGCGGCATGGAGGACCTCGAGGCCGGCCGGTTGCGGCTGATCGGCGAACCGGAGCAGCGGATTCGCGAAGACCCGGTCCGCATGCTCCGCGCCGTGCGTTTCGCGGCCAGGCTCGGTTTCCGGATCGAGGACGCGCTGGTTCGCCTGATGCCGGAGATGGCGCCGCTGATCGGCGAGGTATCGCCCGCCCGGTTGTTCGACGAGGTGCTCAAGCTGTTCCATGGCGGCGCCGCCGTCGAGACCTTCGAGCTGTTGCGCCAGCATGGATTGTTCGTGCACCTGTTCCCGATGACCGAGGCGGTGCTTGCCGAGGAAGAGGGTGGATTCCCGCACACGCTGGTCACGCGGGCGCTGGCCAACACGGATGCCCGCGTTCAGGCCGGCAAGCCCGTCACGCCGGCCTTTCTGTATGCTGCGCTGCTCTGGGAGCCGATGCGCCGCCGCATGCCGTCCCTGGACCAGAAGGGCATGAGCGA
>JALVEM010000082.1 GCA_027030825.1 Thiohalobacter sp. | reverse complement strand
GAGAAGGCGGCGGCTGCCGGTGGCGCGCCGGCCCAGCCCTTCGTGCGCCAGGGACGCAAGATCGGGCGCAACGAACCCTGCCCGTGCGGTTCGGGCAAGAAATACAAGCACTGTCACGGGAAGCTGAGTTAATCATGTCCGTCAATCTCCCGCCCCTGCCGGAACTGCATCCGATCGACGGCATCCGCCTGGGCACGGTGGCTGCCGGTATCCGCTACGAGAACCGCCCGGATCTGGTGGTGATCGAGTGCGCGGAAGGGGCGCGGGCTGCGGGAGTGTTCACGCAGAATGCCTTTCGGGCCGCGCCGGTGGTCATCGCCCAGGCGCATCTCGATCTCGCCATGCCGCGACTGCTGGTCATCAATACCGGCAACGCCAATGCCGGCACCGGAGACGAAGGGTTGCGGGATGCACTGCGCACCTGCGAGCGGGCCGCCGAACTCGCCGGTGTCCAGACGCTGGAGGTGTTGCCCTTCTCGACCGGTGTCATCGGCGAGCCTCTGCCCGTCGAACGGATCGAGGCCGGTCTGCCGAGGGCGCTTGCCGCGCTCGATGCCGAAGGCTGGGCCGAGGCGGCACGGGGCATCCTGACCACGGACACGGCCCCGAAGGGGGCGAGCCGCGTGCTGGATCTGCCGGAAGGGGAGGTGCGGATCACCGGCATCTGCAAGGGGGCAGGCATGATCCGTCCCGACATGGCCACCATGCTGGCCTTCATCGCCACCGATGCAGGGCTGGACAAGACCGTGCTCGAGTCGCTGGTGAAAGAGGCCGCGGATGCCTCCTTCAACCGCATCACGGTCGATGGCGACACCTCCACCAACGACGCCTGCCTGCTGCTGGCGACCGGCCGGGGCGTCGCGCTCTCGCCCGATTCCGGGGGGTGGGAGGCGTTCCGGTCGGCCCTGATCGAGGTGTTCCGGACCCTGGCGCAGGCCATCGTGCGCGATGGCGAGGGGGCCACCCGATTCGTGACCGTCCAGGTCGAGGAGGCAGCGGATCCCGCCGAGGCGCTCGCCGTCGCCTACACCATTGCCCACTCGCCACTGGTCAAGACGGCACTCTATGCCGGCGATCCCAACTGGGGACGCATCCTGGCGGCGGTGGGGCGCGCCGGCCTTGCCGACTTCGACATCACGCGTGTGCGCATCTTTCTCGACGATGTCCGTATCGTGGAGCGGGGCGGCAGGGCCGCCGACTATGCCGAAGAGGCCGGACAGGCCGTCATGTCGAAACCGGAACTGACGATCCGTGTCCTGCTCGGCCGCGGGGAGACCTGCGAGCGCATCTGGACGACCGATCTCTCGCACGAATATGTGACCATCAATGCCGAATACCGGACGTAAGAGCCTGGTAAGGACATGACCTGACGCAGGTGGAGCCCGGCCACGGAGAACGTCATGCAGACAGCGAGCAAGGCAGAGACCGGGGCGGCAGCAGGGCAGCGGCTGCATGTGGTCGCTGCCGTGATCCGCAACCGCCAGGGCAACCTGCTGCTGTCGTTGCGGCGTCCCGATCAACACCAGGGCGGGCGCTGGGAGTTTCCGGGGGGCAAGGTCGAACCCGGCGAGAAGGCGCAGGCCGCGCTGGCCCGCGAACTGCGGGAAGAACTCGGCATCACGGCAGAGGAGATGCGGCCCCTGATTCGTATCCCTCACGACTATCCGGACCGCAGGATCCTGCTCGATGTCTGGGAGGTCCTGCGCTGGCGTGGCGTGCCCAAGGGGCGGGAGGGTCAGCGCATCCGCTGGGTCGCCGAAGAAGAGCTCGACTTCCATCCCCTGCCGGAGGCCAACCGCCCGATCGTCACGGCCTGTCGGCTGCCGGCCCGCTATCTCATCACCCCGGAACCGGAAAACCCCGAGTCCTTCCTGAATCTGCTGGAACTGGCGCTGGTGCAGCGAGACATCCGCCTGGTACAGCTGCGGGCCCGGCGACTGCCGCTGCGCGAGCTCGAGGCGCTGCTTCCCGGGGTGAAGGCCTGTTGCCAGGCGCACGGCGCCCGGCTGCTCATCAACCGTCATCTCGAGCTGGCAGAACGCTATCGTCTCGACGGCGTGCATCTGGCACAGGAACAGCTGGAGATGCTCAGCCGCCGCCCCCTCTCGTCGCGCCAGCTGGTGGCCGCCTCCTGTCACGATGCACGCTCGCTGGCGCTGGCCTCGGGGCTCTCGCTCGACTTCGCCGTACTCTCGCCGGTGCTGGCGACCGCGAGCCATCCCGACGTCGAGCCGCTCGGCTGGGACACCTTCGAGGCGCTGGTCGCGAAGGCCACGTTGCCCGTCTACGCGCTCGGTGGCATGAACGAAGCCCTGTTCCCGATGGCACGCGCCCATGGCGCCCAGGGGATCGCGGCCATCCGCGGCCTCTGGCCCGGTTTTCACGCCACATGAGGCGAAGCTCTCTGCTGTTGCCGATGCTGTTGCTGGCGCCCGGCTGCAGCGGCCCCGAGGCGCCGGTTCACACCCTGCCCGAGGCGCAGGACTGTGACGCAGCAAGGGACGTCTGCGAGGTTTCCGGAGAAGGATTGCGTGTGCAGCTGCACCTGGGGCCCGGTGTGAAGCCCATGCGGCCCTTTCCGGTCCGGGTGGAGGTCGCCGATGCCGAGCAGGTCGTCATCCGCTTCGAGATGCCGGGGATGGACATGGGCAGGAACCTTTACCGGCTGAAGCCGGCGGGTGCCGGCCGCTGGGAGGGGCGGGCCGTGCTGCCGGTCTGTCTCAGCGGCCGCAGCGACTGGGTGGCCGAGGCGGAGATCCTCACCCGGCGGGGGCGTTATGTCGCCCGTTTTCCGTTTCGTCTCCAGCCATGAGTGGGCGCGCCCGCATCGGCACCTCGGGCTGGCAGTATCCGCACTGGCGCGGTGTCGTCTATCCCGCGGATCTGCCGACCTCCGGGTGGTTCGCCTTCTATGCCCGCCATTTCGACACCGTGGAGGTCAACAACACCTTCTATCGTCTGCCCTCGAGCGACGTCTTTCGGCACTGGCATGACCAGGCACCACACGACTTTCTCTATGCGCTCAAGCTCTCGCGCACCATCACCCACCTGAAGAAGCTCAATAACGCAGAGGAATCTCTGCAACGCTTCATCGAACACGCCCGGCCGCTGGGCCGCCACCGCGGTCCGCTCCTCATCCAGTTGCCGCCCCGCTGGCGACCCAATCCGGAGCGTCTGGACGCCTTTCTCGGCCTGCTGCCTCGCGGCTGGCGGGCCGCCGTCGAGGTGCGTGATGCGCACTGGTTGTGCGAGGCGGTCCACAGCGTCCTGCGCCGACACCGGGTGCCGCTCGTGATCCACGATCTCATCGAGTCTCACCCCTGGATCGAGACCGCCGACTGGATTTATCTGCGTTTTCACGGCGGACCGGCCGGAGACTATGCCGGAGACTATTCCGAGGCGGCGCTGCGCGAGGTGGCCGAGCGTATCCGGGATGCCCTGGAACGCGGCCTCGATGTCTTTGCCTATTTCAACAACGACGTCGGCGGGCATGCCTTCCACAATGCCCTGACGCTCAGGCGGCTGATCGAAGAGGGGTGAGGACAAAGAGAAAGGGGCGCCGGATGGCGCCCCCTCTCTGGCTGACGAACCGAGCAGCTGTCTCAGTCCTTGAAGGCCGTGGTGCCCGGGCTGGGCGGCAGCTGCGGCATGGTCTGGGCCGGGAACTCGCCCGTCAGGCTCTCGAGGAAGGCCACCAGGTCGGCCACCTGGGCGTCGGTCAGCTCCTTGTCGAGCTGGGTCTTTGCCATGACCCGCACTGCCTCGTCGAGGGTCTTGACGGCGCCGTTGTGGAAATAGGGTGCCGTGAGCGCCACGTTGCGCAGGGTCGGCACCCGCCACATGTGGCGATCCGCCTCCTTTTTGGTGACCTCGTAGCGCCCCGGATCCTTGAGGAAGTCGTACTTCTTCACGTACTCGTTGTCGGTGAAGGTCGGGAACTTCTGCAGGAAGGGCTGGCCGGTCGGCAGGTTCGGGCCGGAGAAGTTCGGGCCGCTATGGCAGGCGACGCAGCCGACGGACTCGAACAGCTTCATGCCGCGCACGGCCTGTGCGCTCATCGCCGAGCGGTCGCCGCGCATGTAGCGGTCGAAGGGGCTGTTGGGGGTGACCAGCGTGCGCTCGTAGGCGGCGATCGCCCGCGCAATGTTGTCGTAGGTCAGGCCGTTCTCCCCGAATACCGCCTTGAACTGGTCCACGTATCCCGGAATCTTCGACAGCCGGTCGATGACGGCCTGCTCACTGGGCATGCCCATCTCGACGGGATTGAGGATGGGACCCTTGGCCTGGTCTTCCAGCGTGGCGGCACGCCCGTCCCAGAACTGTGCGCTCAGGTAGGCGGCGTTCCAGACCGTCGGTGCCGAGCGGCCGCCGTGCTTGCCCTTCGCGCCGATCGAGGTAGCGCGGTTGTCGGTGCCGCTGCCCATGACGTTGTGGCAGTCGTTGCAGGACTGGGTGCCATTGATCGACAGGCGCGGGTCGAAATAGAGCTGCTTGCCCAG
>JALVEM010000081.1 GCA_027030825.1 Thiohalobacter sp. | reverse complement strand
ACGGCGAGGGTTGCGAGTCTACGATGCCACCTGCCCGCTGGTGACCAAGGTGCATCTCGAGGTGCAGCGTTACGCGGAGCAGGGGATCGAGTGCATCCTGATCGGGCATGCCGGACACCCCGAGGTGGAGGGCACCATGGGGCAATACGACACCGCCGCCGGGGGCGCCATCCATCTGGTCGAGTCGGTCGAGGATGTGGCCCGGCTCGAGGTACGGGATCCGCAGCGACTGGCCTATGTCACCCAGACCACGCTCTCGGTCGACGACACCCGACGGATCGTCGAGGCGCTGAAGGCGCGCTTCCCGGCCATCCGGGGGCCGCGCAAGGACGACATCTGCTATGCCACGCAGAATCGCCAGGATGCGGTGCGCGAGCTGGCGCGCCACTGTGACCGGATCCTGGTGGTGGGCTCGTGCAACAGTTCCAACTCCAACCGGCTGCGGGAACTGGCCGAACAGCAGGGTGTGGCGGCGCAACTGATCGACGATGCGGATCAGATCGACACAGGCTGGCTCGAGGGAGCGGCGTGCGTGGGCGTCACCGCCGGCGCCTCGGCGCCGGAGGTGCTGGTGCAGGCCGTGGTGGACCGGTTGCGTGCGCTGGGCGGTAAACTGGAGGAAACCGCGCCGGTGCGCACCGAGTCCGTCACCTTCTCGCTGCCAGCCGCGCTGCGCCGCTGAGCCTCGTTATCCTATCTTGCCCAGCACTCGCTCGCCGTGGACGAGCCCGAGGCGAACTTCTTGCCCGCCTGGTTCAGGGACAGTACCTTGCAGTCCGTGTCCTTGGTCTGGGCATTCTTCGGAACGGCCCGAAGCAGGTAGGTCGTGGCCGTGTGCCGGGCCGTGGGAAGCACGATCACGTATCTTGCCTTGCCGGTTTCCGGGATACGTTTGTAGGGCAGATCGGCACGCGTGAGGCTGTTGCCATCGGGCTTGGTCGTGTATGAACCCGTCTGGGTGAAGTTGCGCTCCAGGTATTGCGCATTCTCCAGCAGCGCCCGCTTGGCCTCGGCTCGGTAGGTTCTCAGCACATGATTCTGATAGGCCGGGTAGGCGATCGAGGCCAGGATGCCGATGATGGCCACGACGATCATGAGTTCGATCAGTGTGAATCCCGACTGGATGCGTTTCATGGCGTGTTTTCTCCTATTCATCGTCCCGTCACCTGCAGGGCGTCGATCACGCTGACCGGACCGGATGGCGAATCCTCCAGGTGACTCGCCTGGATCAGGACACGCATCCCGGGTCGCAGCGCCTTGGTCGTCATGCGCCGGCCCTCGGTATCCGTGATGCGCGCATGGCGCCCGATCACATACGGTACATCGTTGATGACGTAGTAGTCGCGCTCGGGCGAAACGAAGTCGATGGTCTCGACGACCGGTCCCTCGTCGTCATCCTCTGCATGCACCTGTGCCGTGGACAGCGGGATCGCTATCGCCAGCAGCAGCGCCGGGAGAAGCAGTCTCGTGTTCGGTTGCCGTTCCATCTCTCATTCTCCCTGATCGATATCCAGGTTGGTCCAGGATGTGCGGTACGGAGTCGAGATCTTCCCCGCCTGATAGGTACCGGAAATGATCTCCCCGGAGGTGGTCGCGGTGTACCGCTTGTCCGAGATGAAGGTGGAGTCGGAGGCGATCGAGTCGACCTTCTCGCCCACGGCCACCTTGCCGTTGATCAGGTCCTTGGTGTCGATGACACCATCCCCGTTGGTATCGAAGGGGGTAAAGTTGGGCACGCCGCCATTGAACTGGTCGACCGACATCAGCCAGCTGGTGCCACCGTAGGAGCAGGCCCCGCTGGTCGGGATCATGGTATTGAAGAAGACCAGATCGCCGATGGCATGGGCGTTGGTCACCACGCGCTCGCCCGTGGCGAGATCGATGTACCAGCCCCGTTTGCTCGAGTAGTCGACCGATTTGTCGGTGATGAAACGGAAGGTCCCGTTGCTGGTGGTGGTCTTGGTAAGGGTCTGCTCCACCAGATCGGTACGCCCGTTACTGATGATCGAGTTGGCGTCCCACACTCCATAGAAGCTCTGCTGGCTTGTGCTGGTGTTGTCCGCCTTGGTCAGGTACTGGCCGGTGCCGAAAAACACCATGATGTTGGGTTTGGTCGCGGACGACCGCTCGGTGATGTGGCGGGCCAGTGCCGGCCGTGAGGTGATCGGCTGACGGCTCGACTTGGGGCAGTTGCCTGGGGTGCTGCTGGCACTGCAGGCCGTGAACAACGGATCCGAATAGGCCAGCTTCCAGCCGGCCGGGTTGCTGCTGCTCAGATCGAAGGCCCAGAGGTTGCCATGCAGGTCGCCGGCATAGGCCCTGTCCACCGTGCCGTCGCCGTTGAGATCGGCGAGTGCCGGGCTGGACAGGCCGTTGCAGTCGCTCGACGGATTGTTGCAGTTGCCGCTGACGATCTTGCCCTTGTTGGTTCCGATCGTGATCGGATTGGACAGGTTGCTGCCATCGAGGTAGACGATGAACAGCTTGGCCGTGCCGTCACCGTTCGGATCGTTGTTGTAGCCGTTGCCGAACACGGCTGCCCACTTGCCGTTGTTGAGCTTGACCACGAAGGCCTCGCTGAAGGTGTAGCCGAGATCGTTGTGAGTGAACTCCCAGAGCACGTCGGTTTCGTCGAATGTCGTGGGATCGGTGATGTCGAGCGCGAACAGGCCCTTGCCGCCGCCGCGCAGGCCGCCGAGCAGTATGGTGCGCCATTTGCCGTTCAGGTAGGCATCACCGACGCGTGGCGAGAGATCAACATAGTACCTGTGTTCATAGGTGGGGTCGGTGAGATAATGCAGGCCGGCATTGGCCGAAGTCGACGAGAGTGATTTGGGGATGTAACCGAACAGCTCGACCCCGGTCCTGGCATTGAAGGCATGGAGCATCCCGTCGTTGCTCCCGACGTAGATGATGCCGGTGCGCGATTTGTTGTCCTTCACGAACGTGGAATAGGGTGCCGGTTCGATGTTGTCCGGATAGGGCGAGTTCGGTGCGCCTACATAGTAGGGGCTGGAGTGCACGATATCGCCCAGGCGACTGTCCCGGTCCCGGAAGATCTTCTTGTTGAAGGTACCGACCGAGCAGGTCTCGGAAGAGGACTTCTCGCAGCTTCGGTCACCCAGGATATACCGCATGCGCGCCTTGGCCGTATCCTGCGAGGCCAGGGTTCCGTCGGGGTTCATCGCCAGATCTTCCTTCTGGTCCGAAGTCAGGTTCGTCCAGTCGAAGGTGATGCCTTTGCTTCCGTTCCAGCTATAGACCTTGCGCGTGCTCCAGGAGAAGCCGGGATCGTCCAGGCCGGTGGCCGTGCCGGCGGTGGTCGCACGCCAGGCCTCGGCGCCGATGTTGCCCTTGGAATCGACGTGCTTGGCGATGAGGTCGCCGCTCCACTTGGACGAGTTGAAGACGGCCTGGAAGACCAGGGCGCCGGCCTGCAGGCTGGTGGAGTTGAAGGTTACCGCCGAGGAGGTGGCCGTGCGCGATTCGATCTCGGCGATGGCGTCTTCCAGCGAGGTGATGAGTTCCTGGGGGTCTGCGGCGCTCAGGTATTCACCACGGCCGTTCCAGGCGGCGTGGCGCATGTCGTCCACGGTCGTGAGGGTATTCTTGGCTGGTTTCGGCCAGGGGAAGCTCGATTTCGAGGTGCGGCTGGGTGGATTGCTGCTGAGCTGACCGTTGAGGCCGAAGGCTACTGCAAAGGTCACCATGTGCTGGTGCATGGTGGTGATCGAGCTGTCGGCCGGAATGGGCACATCGACGGCTGTCATGGGCACCTTGTTGTTCAGCTTCGGAGCAAGGTCCGTCTCGTAGTAGTGCATGGCGATATCGGCCAGGGTGTCACTCCAGGAATCGGCATAGGAATAGCCGTCCCATGGGCCGCTGCCGTCCTTGTCCGTATTGCCAAGACCCGAGAAACTGCCGTTCCAGAAGCCGTCGGACATGAGGATGGTGAAGTTCTGTTGGCACTCGCCGCCCTTGGAAGCGGGCAGTATCGGGGTCTTCCAGGTACCTGAGTACTTGTTGCTGTAGTATCTGCCGGCGAAATCCAGGCCCTTGCGCAGCGGCGTGTATCCTGACGAATCGTATTTCGTGATGCGATCGAGCAGCTGGTTCTTGTTGGCGCGTGCGATCGGGTCGATCGGTGTGGAGATGTCGTCGACGTCCTTGACGGGGATGCTGTAGCCGGTGCCGCGGTGGTTGATGAAGGAGACGCCCATGCGGGCGGTGGATTTGGATACCACCTGGGTCAGTGCCCGCTTGGCAACGTATTCGCGCTTGCGATAGTAGCTGTACCAGTTGGCGTAGTTGGTCTGTTGGGCGGGTGGCAGGCTCTCGACCGGCACACACTTGCTCGTGCCGAGTTTCACGCATTGGCTGAGTTTTATCGTTCCTGAAGGCTTCGGGCATTCGCCATTGTCGTATTCGCCATCACCGTCGGCATCGTTCCAGACGAAATAGAAATGATTTTTCAGACTGATGGTGCCGCCCGTGTAGGGATTGTACCGGGCACTGTAGATCG
>JALVEM010000080.1 GCA_027030825.1 Thiohalobacter sp. | reverse complement strand
CGTGGGCGTAGAGCCTCCGGTCGAAATCCACCGAGGCCGTGAAGGCCTCGACGAAGGCATCCGTGGGCTCGCTGAAACGGCCGCCCCACGGCTTGCGGGACGGCCCGGAATCCTGTTCTGACATGGGATCGACTCCAAAAGCCGGGAAAACGGCCGAAGTATATAGGAGTGAGGCGTGAGGCGTGAGGGATGAGGCGTGACAGCCACGGAAAGCACGGAAAACACGGAATTTTTTCATTGCAACATCAGATAGTCATGGGAAAGCGAGGCATTGCCGGCCTGTCTGTGGTACCGAGAGCCGACCAACCCTCGTCCGGACCGGACGAGGGAACCGCTCGCCGCTTTTTCTCGTCCCGGCCGGGCGAGCGGAGCTCTCCTCCCCCTTCGTCATCCCGGCCAGGCGTGCGGAGCACCCCCTCTCCCTCGTCATCCCGGCCAGGCGTGCGGAGCACGCGCGAGCCGGGATCCGGCAAACCATGCCCCCGCGACCCGGCTTTTCCACTGGATCCCGGGTCTCCGCTTCGCTCCGCCCCTCACCCCTCACCCCTCGCCCCCCACTCCTTCCTGCCCGATTTCTGCGCCCGGCGGCGGATACTGACGATCATGCTGGTGGCGGAATTCGCTGCCGTGATCCTGGTGCTGGCGCGTCTGGAATCGCCCGTTCGCTTCTGGGAAACCCTGGGCAGCACGTCGCTCTATGTGCAGTGGAACGCCCTGGCGGCCGCCGGCCTGCTGTGTCTGGTCCGCCGCCCGCTGGAAGGCATGAGTCACCTCGCTGCCGGGCTGACGGCCTGGCTGCTGATCCTGCTCGTGGTGGCGACCACGACCGAGGTCGCCCTCTGGGCCGGCGCCGTCACCGACGACGGCACGGCTCCGCTGCTGCGCCACATGGCCATCGGCGGCCTGGTCGGTGCCATGGTGCTGCATTACCTCTACCTGCGCCATCAGTGGGAGGCGCGCATCGCCGCCGAGGCCGAGGCCCGCATCCAGGCCCTGACCTCCCGCATCCGGCCGCACTTCCTGTTCAATAGCCTGAATACGGCCGCGGCACTGATTCCGCAGCGCCCCGAGACCGCGGAACGGGTGATCGAGGATCTCGCCCATCTGCTGCGCGCAGGGATGAAGAATGTGGCCCATTGGCATCGCCTGGAAGAGGAGCTCGAACTGGTGGCGGCCTATCTCGAGATCGAATCCCTGCGCCTGGGCAAGCGACTCAAAGTGGACTGGCAACGCAAGCCGGTGCCCGGCGCCTGCCGGGTGCCGACGCTCATACTGCAGCCGCTGGTCGAGAATGCCGTGTATCACGGCATCGAACCGTCCCCCGAGGGCGGCACCATCACCATTCTCGTGAGCGCCGTGCGCGGCCGGCTCCGGCTCGAGGTGCGCAACCCCGCAGTCGCTGCCGGAAGCAGCCGACAGTCCCGCGGCAACCACATGGCCCTGGCGAACATCCGGGAGCGGCTCGAACTCGCCTTCGGTGCGCTCGCCCGTATCGAGAGCGAGATCCGGGACGGTGAATATCGTGTACGGATCCTCATGCCGATCGTGGAGGACACGCCATGATGAAGGTCCTGATCGCCGACGACGAACCCCTGGCCCGCGACCGGCTGCGCAACCTGCTGGCACGGGAAGACGATGTGGAGATCGTGGCGGAGGCCGCGGATGGCCGGGAAGCGGTCGAACAGGCCACGGCCACCCGTCCGGACATCGTGCTGCTCGACATCCGGATGCCCGGCATGGATGGTCTGGAGGCCGCCCGCCGCATCGCCGCGCTGCCCGATCCGCCGGCCGTGATCTTCACCACCGCCTTCGGCGAACACGCCCTGGAGGCCTTCGAGGCCGCCGCCAGCGACTACCTGGTCAAACCCGTCAAGGCCGAACGGCTGCAGCGGGCGCTGGCCAATGCCCAGCGGCTCACCCGTCCCCAGGCATCGCGTCTCCAGCCGGGAGCGAAAGCGCGCCGCGAGCACCTCAGCGTGCGCACCCGCACGGGCCTGCAGCTGGTGCCCGTCGCCGCCATCCGCTATTTCAAGGCCGACCACAAGTACACGCTGGTACGCACGGCGGAAGAGGAATTCCTCATCGAGGAATCGCTGAAGTCGCTGGAGGAGGAATTCGCGGGGGATTTCCTGCGCATCCACAGAAACGCGCTGATCAATCTCCGGCACCTGGCCGCCCTGGAGCGCCGGGAGAACGGCCGTCACCTGGTGAGACTGCAGGGCCTCGAGGAAACCCTCGACGTCAGCCGGGCGCATCTGCCCGGCCTGCGGGCGTGGCTCGAAAACGGCGGCAACGGGAAGGCGATGCCGGCGCCCGATGAGCCGGCCCCGCCTCCGGCGGCAGCCGGCTGAATCACCCTGTTGCTGCGGGAAGAAATCACTCCCGCATCCGCCTCAGCGCCGTATCGATCGCGGCATCCAGATAACCGCCGTAGAAATCGGGCGTGGTCAGCCCCACCAGACGTTCGGCGATCTCGCGACCCTGCGGATCGACCAGGACCAGCGTGGGCACCATGTCCACGCCGTAGCGGTCGGCGAGCGATCGCGGCGTGACTCGGTCCCCGTCGAAATCCCGCAACAGCCCCTCGCCATCGAGCGGCACCTTCACCATGAGCACCTTGTCGTCGTACTCGCCGCTGATGCGCATGGGTTCGAGGAACTCGGATTCGACGCGCCGGCAATAGGGGCAGTCTTCGGACATGAACGCCAGCAGGATGGGCAGCCGGCGCCTGGCCGCCATGCGCGCCAGCGCCTGCAGATCCCGGGCCTCGGGAATCCGGCGCCGGTCACGCCGATATTCGTCCGGTACCTGCTCCATCCGACTCTCCTGCCTGCACCGCTTCCGCTCCCCGATTCTGTCAGGCGCGCCCCGGGCCCACAAGCGCCCGTTTCCCGCTCCCGGCCACCGGCGTAGAATCCCGAACCCGTCACGAAAGGATACCGGCATCATGAGCAAAGAGACATTGCGCATCGCCACCCGCCGGAGCGCGCTGGCCCTCTGGCAGGCCGAGCACGTGAAGCAGCGGCTCGAGAGCCTGCATCCCGGGCTGCGCGTGGAACTGGTCGGCATGACCACGAAGGGCGACCGGATCCTCGACAGCCCGCTGGCGAAGATCGGCGGCAAGGGGCTGTTCGTCAAGGAACTCGAGGTGGCGCTCCTGGAAGGGCGCGCGGACATCGCCGTGCATTCGATGAAGGACGTGCCGGCGGAATTTCCCGAAGGGCTCGGCCTGACCGCGATCCTGGCACGCGAGGACCCCCGGGACGCCTTCGTCTCCAACCGCTTCGACTCGCTGGAGGCCCTCCCCGAAGGCGCGGTGGTCGGCACCTCCAGCCTCCGGCGGCAATGCCAGCTCAGGGCCATGCGCCCGGATCTCGACATCCGCCCGTTGCGCGGCAACGTCAACACAAGGCTCGGGAAGCTCGATGCCGGCGACTACGACGCCGTGGTGCTCGCCTGCGCCGGCCTCAAGCGGCTCGGCCTCGACGACCGCATCCGCCAGGAACTGGGACCGGAAGTCATCCTGCCCGCCATCGGGCAGGGCGCCATCGGCATCGAATGCCGGCTCGACGATGCCGAAACCCGCGATCTGGTGGCCCCGCTCGCCGACGAGAGGACCACTTTGCGTGTGACGGCGGAGCGGGCGATGAACGCCCGCCTCATGGGCGGCTGCCAGGTGCCCATCGGCGGTCATGCCGTCATCGAACATGGCGTGATCCTGCTGCAGGGCCTCGTCGGCAGCCCGGACGGCAGCCGGATCGTGCGGGGTGACATCAGTGGCCGGCCGGAGGACGCCGAGGAGCTCGGCCGGGTGCTGGCCGAAGACCTGCTGGCACGCGGCGCCGGGGAGCTGCTGGCGGCGCTGGGCTCCGGATAAGTGCCTTGCGCCTTCCGGAATGACCGATGTGAAATGGCCACGGAATCCACCGAATCCATGGAAAGGGGGCGTCAGCCACGAAACCACAAAGGCCACGAAATCACACGGAAATCGAGTGAAGGGTGAGGAGATAGGCGTTCTTCTCCCGTTCGCTCAGACGGTTACTCCTCTCAGTCATTCCGGGCGAGCAAGCGGCAGCGAGCGAGACCCGGAATCCAGAAACCGCCCACCCGCGCCGCTGTGGGTTGAACTCTCTCCTGGATCCCGGATAGCCCGCTACGCGGTCTTCCGGGATGACAGGTAGGAGGGGCTTTCCAGGCGGGTAGTTTTCTCTCTTGTCATTCCGGCCAAGCGACCCGGCCCAGGGCCGGGGAGCGCGAGCCGGAATCCAGAAACCGCGCTGGTACGAGCCGCTGCAGTCGGATTTCCTTCTGGACCCCGGATAGCCCGCTGCGCGGTCTTCCGGGATGACCGAAGGCGTGGATTCCGGATCGGTACAACGCACCGTTCGGAATGACCAGGCGTGATACTGCGCGCCGTCCGGGAGGACGAAAAGAGCAGATCCCGGGCTGGTACAATCCCGGGCGATGAAACCGGAACAGGACAGACCGGCGGTGCTCGTCACCCGCCCCGCTGCGCAGGCCGGCAGGCTGAT
>JALVEM010000079.1 GCA_027030825.1 Thiohalobacter sp. | reverse complement strand
GACATCCGTTGCAGAGAGATCCCGATGCCTCGATGCATCGGGCAGCAGTCCCGACAGATCGCCCTGTTCGGCCGCATCCGAGGCCGCACCATTCTCTCCCGCAGTCTGCCAGGCGAGCGTCTTGAGCCGGAAGGCCGGGTGCATCTCGAGCACCCGCCCTACCCGACCCAGCACATCGAGGATCGTCACCCCTCTGTGCGCATGGATCCCGGCAGCGGTTGCGACGGCAGTCTCCATGAGATCCACGGGCGCCGCAAACTCCGGCGATTTTGCCTCCATCTGCTCAAGCTGGGATTCCAGCAGCGTTCGTGCTTCCTGCAGGGCCTGCCTTGTCTGTGCCATCGACTTCATGTCGACGCCGACGAGTCCGGCATAGGCGACGGAGGCCGCCAGAGATCCCGTCGCCACATGCCAGGCGACACGAGTCATCTGCCGCTGCCTGCGCATCTGCCTTTGGGCATCGCTGGCATAGGCCCTGTCCGGAGGCGACCTGACCAGCAACTCGCAGAGCAACGGATCCGCATGCAACCCCTCCAGCCGTCTGCGTCGCGCCAGCAGACCGATGCCGAATTCCGAAACCACCTCGAGCGACAGACCGTCGTCGATCTCTCCGGATTCGACGCCCTTGTCGTCGGCGGCCACGAACAGACACTGCAGGAGACTGCCACGCGCCACCAATCGCAGGTTTTCATAGAAGCGTCGGCTGCGACGCAACTCCTGGTGCAGAAAATCGCGCAGGGGCATCTCCTGCGGGTCGTGCAACGACATGCGGCTGAACCGCAACCTGCCCTGATCGAAGAGAGAGATTCTGAGCCCTCCGTGACGATTCAGGGTGGCCAGCAGGCGGGTTCCCCGACGCCAGTGCGAGGGAAGCCGGGAGAAGAGCTTCCGGCAGAGGTCGGAAACACTGTAGACACCGGTGATTCGACAGCCGGCCTGTTCGAGAGGCTGAAGCCAGCGATCGACCTGAACGGGTGCAATGATCCCGGACAGTACGAGCGTCTCCCTGTGCCTGTCGGATTCGTCGCGGAATCGGCTGCACAGCATGCGATACGGAGTGTCTCGAAACTCGCGTTTCAGATGGCGTTCGACGAGCGCCCTGTGATCACGTCCATGCAGGCGGGCGACCTTCTCTATCCTGAAGTCTTCCTCGACCAGGTCCGCCAGCACATGGACATGGAATCGACCGATGCGGCGTGCAAGCGCCACGAGCGCATCGGCGTCCCGGTCGGCATCGGCGAAAAAGGCCAGGTGCCGCGCCGGAGCGAGCCCCTTGACCAGCCAGAGGTCGAGTCCCCGATTGGTGACAAGAAAGACGGCATGTACGCTCATCAGAAACTCATCCTCGAAAGCACGTCGTAGACCGGGCCGAGCACCGACAGCATGACCCAGCCGATGAGCAGTCCGAGCACCACGGTCAGCGATGGCTCGATCAGCACCTGAACCCGCTCGATGGACTCCCTGACATCCCTGTCGTAGAAATAGCTCACGTTGGCCAGCGCCTTGTCCAGTTCTCCGGACTCCTCGCCGATGCGCAACATCCGAATCACCAGGGGAGGAAACAGACCGCAGTCGGAAAAGCTCTCGCTCAGCCCCCTGCCCTCTGCAATGTGTTCACCGGCCTCGTCGAGGGCCTCCCGAATCACGCGGTTGCCGGTGAGGTCGCGCGTGATTCGCAGGGAATCGAGCACCGTGACGCCCGAGGCATAGAGCAGGCCGAACGTCGTCGCAAACCGGGCGAGAATGATCTTCTCGAGGACAGGGCCGATCGGCCAGACGGAGAGAATCGCCCGGTCGATGAGCCGGGCGGCCTTCCGGCTGTGCCGACGGAGGAACAGGATCGTGAACCAGGCGAGGGGGACGATGCCGAGAACATGGGGCCAGTAGGCCACCAGAAAGTCCGAGGTCGCGATCAGTGCCCGGGTGTGCAGGGGCAGCGTCTCGCCCATCGACTGGATGAAACGCGTGAGCTGCGGCACGAGATAGATCATGAGAAAGAACACGGCACCGGCCACGACCGTCGCGACGAAGGCGGGATACATGAGAATCTTCTTCGTGCGCGAAACCAGTTCGTCCTGCCACTTGAGGCCGGATTCGAGCTGCAGGAGCACGTCCTCGAGCCGTCCGGAACGCTCGCCGGCCCGCACCAGGCTGACGTAGACGGTATCGAAGATGCGCGGGTGCGCCGCGAAGGCCTCGGAGAGCGTGCGTCCGCCCTCGATGTCCTCGATCAGCATCGAGATCACGTCGCGAAAGGCTGGATTGTCCGTGCTGTCGCGCAGGTCCGCCAGTCCTTCGAGAATCGGCACCCCGGCCCTGACGAGCTGCTCCAGGTGAAAGGTGAAATGAATGAGGTCGCGTCGCCCGATCCTGCGCCGCTGCAGGCCGGTATGTCCCCGGTGGGGCCGGGCACGGATCAGTTCCAGGCCCATGCGGTCGAGTCGAAGTTCCAGATCGGCATCGTTGGCCGCCTCCAGACGCCCGTTGACGATGCGCCCGTCGTCGGTGACCGCCTTGTAGCTGTAGGCCGGCATCTCAGTTCACCCTCAGCCGATCGGTGAGATCCACCACGCGCGTGATCTCGTCGAGCGTCGTCGTGCCGTCGATCACGCGTCGAATGGCGTCCTCGGCCATCGGCACGAATCCGCGCTGCAGCGCCGCCTCGAGAATCTCCCTGCGTGTGGCGCGGCGCGCCACCAGTTCGTCGAGCTCGGAGTCCATGCGCAGCAATTCCATGACGGCGATCCGCCCGCGGTAGCCCGTATGATTGCAGGTCTCGCAGCCGACCGCCTTCCAGAGACGCGTTTCGTCATCATCGGCAAGGCCCAGCAGCTGCCGTTCCAGGGCATCCGGTACATAGGCCTCGCGACAGGCCGTGCACAGCCTTCTGACGAGGCGTTGCGCGATGATGCCGATGACGTTGCCGGCAAGGATGTCCGGCACGATGCCGAGGTCCAGCAGCCGGGTGATGGCGCCGACCGCGGAATTGGTGTGCAGGGTCGAGAGCACCTGATGTCCTGTCATGGCTGCCCGAACGGCCATGTCGGCGGTGTCCTCGTCGCGGATCTCGCCCACCAGGATGATGTCCGGGTCCTGTCGCAACAGGGATCGGATGCCGCTGGCGAAATCGATGCGCGCGGATTCGTTCACGCTGGTCTGGCGAATCATCTGCATCGGGTATTCGACGGGATCCTCCAGCGTCATGATGTTCACGGATTCGCTGTTGACGTGATTCACCATGGAATACAGCGTGGTCGTCTTGCCGCTGCCCGTCGGGCCGGTCACCAGCAGAATCCCCTCGGGCCGCGCCATCATCAGTTTCAGCGTGGCGAGCGCTTCCTGGGTCAGCCCCAGTTCCTCGAGCGGCACGATGCCCTTGCTGCGATCGAGGATGCGCAGAACGATGTTCTCTCCCCAGGTGGTCGGCTGGGTCGAGACACGGAAGTCCACCTGACGATGGAACAGGGTGAGACTGATGCGCCCGTCCTGGGGCGAACGCGTCTCGGCGATGTTCATCCCGGACATCACCTTCAGCCGCACCGCGATGCCGGACCAGTAATGCTTGTGCAGGCTCCGCACCTGATGGAGGACGCCGTCGATCCGGTAGCGTATCCGCAGAAACCCGGCCTCGGGCTCGAAATGGATGTCCGACGCGCCCTGTTTCACTGCATCGGCAAGCAACGCATCGACGAGCCGCACGAGCGGCTGGCTGTACTCGTCGGTGACCGCATCCAGGCTGCTGTAGTCGATCTCGCCGGTCTCGATCTCGTGAAGGATGGCGTCGATCGAGAGGTTGTAGCCGTAGAACTGGTTGATGGCGTTCTCGATGTCGGACTCGCTGGCCAGCAGCGGCCGGATGTCGTATTCGACGCCCAGCAGGGCGCGGAGCTGATCGATCGCCACCAGATTGGTGGGATCGGCCATGGCGACGACCAGTTCGCCCTTTTCCCTGTCGAGCGCGATCGGCAACGCGCGATAGCGCCGGGCGGCCTCCTTCGGTATCAGCGACAGCGTCTCCCGGTCGATCACCACATGGCTGAGGTCGATCGACTCCTGCCCCAGCGATTCGGACAGGGCATCGCGGACGATCGCCTCCGTGGCGAACCCCAGTTCGACGATGATCCTTCCGAGCTGCTTGCCCGTGCGCTTCTGTTCCAGCAGGGCGATGGAGAGCTGATCCGGGGTCATCACCCCCATCTCGATCAGGATGTCTCCGAGCCGGCGATGCTGGCGCGGCTTGACCTGCGCGCTCATCCCTCGCCCTCCCCCGTGTCTCCCGCAAGCCGCGCGATCCGCCGCCTGACCTGCTCCAGGTCGATGGCCGAACCCGGCGCCTCGAGCACCTGCCGGTAATAATCGAGTGCAAGCGCCCGCTTGCCGAGATGATCCAGGCTCACGGCCAGCCCATAGAGATAGTCGGGATTCTTCGGATCGCTCGCATGTGCCCTGAAGAAGAGGGCCTGGGCACGCCGCCAGTCGCCACGATGCGCCTCGGCGGTGGCCAGGGCAGCCAGCACGGCCGGATCATCGACATGGTCGGGCACTCGATCGGCCCGGCCGCTCGTCAGCGCCAGCCCGGCCCGGGCAAAGGCGTTGTCCGGGTCCTGCGACAGTATGCGTCGATAGAGGGCACGCGCTTCACCGACACGATTCAGGGCCAGCTCGGCCGAGGCCAGCCCCAGCAGGACCTCCGGTTCATCGGGATGGTCCCTGCGCAATGTGAAATACAGCTCACGGGCACGATGCGCCTCGCCCATGCGCAGCAGGCGATAGGCCTCGTCGAGCCTGCGCCGCCAGGACGCGACCGGAACGGTGCGCACGCGCACTTCCACGAAAGGTGCCGACGCATCGGCAGCATCTGCCTCCCCCATGGCGGAGATGACCGACAGCTCGGGCGCATCCGGCACCCTGCGAACGGGCGCCGATGTCGTCATCCTCTCTTCACGCGCGCGCGTCACGCCCGTCTCTTCATCGAGGCGGGTCGCTGCCGTCTCCTGCAGCGCGGATTCCATGTCGGGGCCAGAGAATCTGACAGGGCGTATCTCGTGCAGATCGGGAAAGGCCGGCATCGGTTCCGCACCGGGCAGTTCCGTTCCTGCCGGATCCGGCACGGCCAGGGATGCCGTCTCTTCCGGCGGCATCACCCATGCCACAGGAAAAACCCGATAACCCACGACGCCCCCGATCAGCACCAGCACTGCCAGCCCAGCCATCAGCTTTCGCGAGGCCCGTTCCTGCCGCAATGTCCGATCCAGCAGATGCGCCGCCGTCGCCGGTGGCAGGGTCGTCTCGACGTCGTTCCCGCCGCCACCTGCCGGTCTGCCCGTGCAGACACTCGTGTCTGCAGGCTGTCCGTCGGCCTCCGCTGTCCCATCCACACCGAGAGCCGAGTCGAGTACTTCCGACGCGTCATCGAACAGCGGCGGCGGTGTCTCCGGGATCGACGCCCGTTCGGCAGCCTGTGCCTGTCCCGACCCGTCCGTTGCAGCGGTTTCGGCATGCTCCGCCTCGGCCGACACTTCCTCCGCTGTCGGTTCGGATGCCGGTTCCGCTGCGGGCTCATCTGCCGGCTCCGCCGCCGGTTCCGGGGCAGGCTCTGGAGCGGGCTCGATGGCCTCCATCTCGAGCAGATCGAAATCGCAGACGGGTTCGCTGCCCGCATCCGGTTCCGGATCGGCTGCGAGCCCGGATGCGGCCGGACGGGAAGCCCCCCCTGCTGCAGCCTCGCGTTCGCGCTGTTCGCGTTCGGCCTGCTTGAGCGCTTCCAGGAGCAGACTCATGCCGTTGCTCCGCTCACCTTTCTCCACCCGAGACCCGACGCGGCTCGGGGAGGTAGCGATGCAGATCCGCCAGCCGGGCATCGACCTCGGGATGCTCCACGATGCGGGGACGGAGGAAGATCACCAGCTCGGTCCGACGCACCTGGTTGTCCTGGTAGGCGAAGGCATCCCCCACATAGGGCAGGTCGGACAGCCCCGGGAACCCCTTCCGGCTGCGATCGACCTTGTCCTGGATCAGGCCACCGAGTACGGCGATCTTGCCCGAGGGCACCCGCAACACCGACTCCATCTCCCGGACCTGGATCTCCGGCACAAGACTTTCCACGTTGCCCTGGGCAAGCAGCGGATTGGGGTCCTTCACGTAACCGGTGACGCGCGAAATGGTCGGACGCACTGTGAGCGTGACCTGGCCATCGTCGTCCACTGCCGGGGTGACGCTCATGACGAAACCGACCGGCACCGTGTGGACGGTCGAAGTGAAATTGGTCAGCGAGAGCGTCTGCCCGGTCGTGGTGTCCGCCTCGATGGTGAAATAGACCAGATTGTCGACCACCTTCAGCATCGCCGTCTGATTGTTCAGGGCCATGATCTTGGGACTGGAGAGCACCTTGACGTCCCCGAATTCCCTGAGCATCCGGATCGTGGTACCGATGTTTCCCAGCCCCATGTCATCGTCGCGGTAGGTCAGCAGCGTGAAGGGCGAATCGTTCAGGTTGAGACCGAGCAGCGACTGTGTGACGTCGAGTCCGGCGGAACTGTTCGCCAGAAGGCTCCAGTCCACGCCGAGGCGATGACGGTCGTCGAGGGTGACCTCGACCAGCGTGGCCTCGATCAGTACCTGGCGGCGCATGTTGCGCACGAGACCGTCCAGATAGGCCGAGATACGGGCATGCTGCGCACGCGTGGCCCGCACGGTGAGCAGCCCGGCCTCCGGATTCGGCACCACATCGGGCGAGTCCGTGCTCTCCTCGCTGCCCGCCGGTGCACCGAGAATTGCCCGGATGTTGCGCTCGAGGCGAGTCCAGAAGTCGTGCACCGACCGGCTCGTCACCCGTGTGGTCGAATTGTTGTCACCCGCGTTGGCGCCGCTCCCTTCCTGTCCGGGCACTCCTGTCGTCGAGATCTGGGTCGCCACGCTCACGGTGGAAGCGTTGACTCGAGCCAGGTTGACGTAATCGACCCGGTAGGTCACGAGATAGGGCGAGTCGGCCTCGACCACGAGCACGTCGCCCTCGCGCCGGATCCGTACACTGGCCTGCCGTTCGATGCGACGCAGGATGTCGTCGAGCGGACGGTCGATGGCGTTGATGGTCACCGTCCCCTCGACGTCGGGATGGATGTCGATCTCCAGACCGGCATCCCGGGCCAGGCTGAACAGGGCATCGGCCACCGGCACGCCCGAGCCCACCAGCGTATAGACCTTTTCCGGCGCCGTCGGCGCCGGTGGCGGCACGAGTGCCGGTGGCGGCAGGCGGGGGATGCCGGCATCGTCGCTCCGCCCGCCTGTCTCCACTGCCGTGTCTTCGACCGTGAGATGGCCGGGCCCCGGCCGCTGATCCATCTGCGCACAGGCCGTCAGAAGCAGCACCGGCCACAGGCACGAGGCCACCTTGCGAATCCATGCGATCATGTGTGATTGCCTCCCCTGGCGAGCCCGGCCTCCAGCTGGATGGCGGCGAGCGGGCGAACATAGGGCCGATATCTGGCCAGCGCCGGCGGCAACCGTTGCAGCAGCTCGCGCGCCTCGCCGAGCGAATCGAAACTGCCCAGTACCACCGAATAGCGGGCCCTGCCGCCGATCTCGACCGGATAGATGTAGAGGCGCGAACGCCATTCCGGCGGCAGCGCCGACAGGTACCGGGCCAGCGCCGTCCGATCCCGGTCGTGCGTCACCGTCAGCTGTATTGCATAGCGTCGCTCGCCGGGTCCGGCCAGGTCGCCGAGCGCCGCCATGCGCCGGTCGATGAATCCGGTGTCCGTCGCCGCAGGCTCGGTAGACTCCTTGCCCGCCGCCCGGGACAGCGCCTCAGGCGAGACCGTCTCGGGTTTGCCCTGCTCGACGGGCACGGTTCCGGATTCGGGCACCGCCTTGCCGATGCTGATGCCGGGCGAGAGCAGCCCGAACAGGAAGAATCCCGCCAGTCCGGCGGCGCCGACCGAAGCAGCCAGCATGCGCACCCATGCCCAGGGCAGGCGGCTGCCCTCCCTGTCCCGGCAGGCCCGACGGACATGCCCGGGCAGGACCCGTGACGCGCCCTGGGCATAGGCCGCAAGCAGTGCCTTGTCGGCCAGCACGTGCAGACGACGCAGCCGACCGCCACTGGCGCGATGCAGCATCCGGCAGGCAGCCGGCGTGAAGAGATCGCCGCTGGCATGGCCCGCGCAACGCAACCGGAAGGCCAGGTAGTCGTGCACCTCGTTCATCGACAGCGGTGGCAGAACGAAACCGTGCGCTATGCGGTCGTCGAGCTGGCGCAGGTCGCGCCGTGCGAGCAGCTCGTCGAGTTCCGGCTGCCCGATGAGCACGATCTGAAGCAGGCGCGAGCGGGACGTCTCGAGATTGGAGAGATAGCGGACCTCTTCGAGCGAGGCCACCGGCATGCCCTGGGCCTCCTCGATGAAAACGATGGTCGTCCTGCCCTGCCGGTGGATCTCGATCAGTCGCTTCTGGATACGGTCGAGGAGCTGGACGCCGGAGAGCCCCGGTTCGCATCTCAATCCGAGTTCGAGCGCGATGGCCTGATGGATGTCGTTTCTCTCCAGGCTCGGATTCGCCAGATAGACGATCTGCGCCCCGTCCGCCAGCCGTTCCATGAGCATCCGTGCCAGCATGGTCTTGCCGCTGCCCACCTCGCCGGTCAGCTTGATGATGCCTGCGCCGTCACGCAGGGCATGCTGCATGGCCAGCAGGATGTCTCCGCGGCCGGCGCCGGGATAGAAACGCTCCGTGTCCGGCGTCAGCGGAAACGGCGGCCCGTCGATTCCGAAATGTCGATAGTACATGCGCTGCTCCTTGCCTCGCCCGCATGACAAGCAAGGAATGCACCAGAATGCAGCACGCTTGGCGAAACGAGCTGCCGGAAAGTGCCGGAATACCCGACATCCTGTTGATTTCTTGGAAAATTCACGAGTCTTTCAGGGCACGAGGAAGACCGCTCCCAGGCGTCGATTTTCCGTCATGACCCTGCCGACACTGCGCCCGGGCCGGACCGGCGTCGTGGTTCAGTCGACGTTCAGCCGCAGCGTGGACAATGACAACCGAGCATCGAACAGATCTGCACAGGAGACAGGAAATGAGACGGCTTTCGAAGACCCTGCTGACGACGACGCTTGCGGCCGGCATGCTGTGGCTGGCACCGGCAGCACAGGCCGACCGTTATTACGACCACGACGGGGACGACGGCTGGTGCCATCATGACCGAGGTCGCCACCTCGGCCACCATCGGCGGCACCGGGCGCCTCGGGAAGTGATCGTGATCAAACGTTACGACCCGGCTCCGCCGCATGTCGTGGAATACCATGAGCGCGTGGTGGAAAGACCGGTGGTGATCCACGAGTCCCGACCGCACCACAGTCGCTGGCAACCCCGTCACGAATACCGATCGGCCACGCCCGTGATCCTGGGCGGCATCCTCGGCGGCGTGGTCGGCAACCGGATGGGCAAGGGCCGTGGTCGCGACATCGCGACGGTGGCCGGTGTGCTGCTCGGCGGCTCGATCGGGCGTGATCTCGCCCACGATCACTGAGTCACGGCAGACCTGGCATCGAAGGGCCGCGGATGCGGCGGGCGCTGTCAGTCGAGCGCGGGAATCACGACCTCGAGCAGCGCCCTCACCTTTTCCATGCCGCGCTCGAGGTGCTGCTCGATCTCCTCGAGCCGGATCTCGCCGCTGCCCTCGCCCCGGCCGGCCGCCCGATTGGCCACCACGTTGATGGCGGCATAGCAGAGCTCGGCCTCGCGCGCCAGGGCAGCCTCCGGCATGCCCGTCATGCCGACCACGTCGCAGCCGTCGCGTTCCATGCGGTCGATCTCCGCGCGTGTCTCCAGGCGCGGGCCCTGGGTCGCGCCGTAGGTGCCGGTCTCGACCAGGGGAATCCCGGCTTCGCGAGCCGAGCGCAGCATCAGCTCTCGCAGTCTCGTGCAATAGGGATAGGTGAAATCGATGTGGGTGACGCCCTTCTCGCGATCCCCCTCGAAGAAGGTGTTGTCCCTGCCCCAGGTGTAGTCGATGATCTGATCCGGCAGCACCAGCGTCGCCGGCGTCAGCCCGTTGCGGATGCCGCCCACGGCGGCCACGGCGATCACGTTCTCGATCCCGATGTGCTGGAGCGCCCAGATATTGGCCCGGTAGTTGACCTGGTGCGGCGGTATGGTGTGACCGCTGCCGTGACGGGGCAGGAACACCACCTCGTTGCCGGCCAGTCGCCCGAAGGTCAGTGGACCGGAAGGCTCGCCATAGGGCGTGTGCATGACCTCGCGATGGTCGATCTCCAGGTTCTTGAGCCGGTTGAGTCCGGTACCGCCGATGATGGCCACTCGCGCCATGCCCTGCTCCTTGTCCTCACTCTCCCCGCACGGCGTAGATGCCGTGCAGGTTGCGATGGTAGTCGTGATAGTCCATGCCGAAACCGAACACGTAACGGTCCTCCACCTCCAGTCCCACGTAATCGGCGTCGACACCGGGCGGGCGACGATCGTGCCGCTTGCGCACCAGCACCGCGGTGGAGACGCTGGCCGCGCCTGCCTCGCGGCAATGCGCCACGACGGCCTGCAACGTCAGGCCCTCGTCGAGAATGTCGTCGACGATCAGGAGATGCCGCGAGGCCAGCGGAAACCGCGGATGCGCGATCCAGGCGAGCTCTCCGCCGTGTGTGGCACCCCGGTAGCGGGTCGCGTGAAGGTAGTCGAGCTGGAGCGGAAATTCCAGGCGCGTGACCAGATGCCCGGTCAGGACGATGCCTCCGGTGAGCACACTGAGTATCAGCGGGTTGCGGTCGGCGAGATCGCGCGTGATCTCCGCGGCCAGGCGATCCACGGCCTGATCGACCTCCCGGGCCGTATACAGCAGCTCCGCCTCGCGAAGAACCCGCCTGGCTTCCTCGAGACTGATTCGGCTCATGATGATGTCATCCTCAACGAAGTCCCTCCTTGAGCGCGATGAGCTCGCTCGCGGCCGCCTCGGCCGTCCGGTAGCCTTCGTGGATGGCCTCCCGGGCCCGGTGGAACTCGAGCAGCCGGATCTCCGCCAGCCTCGGTTGCAGCAGCACATCGGGCGGGTCACCCGCCATGCGGGCACGCGTGATGCGCACCTGCATGATGTTGATGCTCTGGCCGAGGATGTCGATCAGCGACGGAGGCGGCTCGGTGTCCCGCTGGAAATAGGTTTTCAACGAAGGCAGGTCCAGGCCCAGCGCCGCGTTGAGCATGCCCTGCCAGTCCTTGCGGCGCATCCGGTCGAGCCAGTCTTCCTCCTTGTCTGCAGCCGACGGCTCGGTGCTTCCCGACGGCGGCCGAAGATCCCGGAAACGCTTGTTGAGTATGTCGGCATTGAGGTCCACGGCGATGATGCGCTCGGCGCCCAGTGCCCGGCAGAGGCTGACCGGCACCGGGTTGACCAGCCCCCCGTCGACCAGCCAGCGGCCGTCGCGATTCACCGGCGTGAACAGGCCCGGTAGTGCGATCGAGGCCCGCACTGCATCCAGCAGCGGTCCCGACTGCAACCAGACCTCCTGCCCGCTGGCCAGCTCGGTGGCCACCGCCCCGAAGGGGCGCTCGAGGGACTCGATGGCGAGGTCGAGGTCGATCAGGCGTTCGCTGAAGAAGTTCATCAGCCGGGTGCCCTGGATCAGTCCGCCCGACAGGGTGACGTCGAGATAGGCGAGCACGTCCTGCCATTCCAGGCCCAGCACCCATTCCCTGAACTCGGGCAGCCGGCCGCTGACCTCCATGGCGGCCACGATGGCGCCCGCCGATGTACCGCAGACGATGTCCGGTTTCAGCCCGATGGCGTCGAGGAAGTCGATCACGCCGATGTGCGCCCAGCCGCGGGCGGCGCCGCCGCCCAGAGCCAGGCCGATGCGCGGCCTGCGTGTGCTGTCGTTCATGTCTCTTCTCCGGCGACATCGGGTTCCGGACGCACCTGCACGGCCTCGGGAATGTGCAGGGTGCGGGTGGGAAAGGCGATCTCGGCCCCGTGATTCTCAATGATGCGGGCGATCTCCAGCAGGATCTCCTGCTTGATCTCGTGGAACCGTGTCCAGACGGTGGTGTGGGTGAAACAATACACGAAGAAATCCACCGAGGAAGGTCCGAAGGCGTTGAAGTTGACCATCAGCGTCTGGCTGGCGTCGATCTCCGGATGCTCGCGCAGCATGTTGCGCACATCGCGGGTGATGGCGTCCATCACCCCGATGTCGTCATAGCGGATGCCGATGGTCTCGAAGATGCGGCGATGCGTCATCCGCTGCGGGTTCTCCACGGCGATGCTGGTGAAGACCGAATTGGGGACGTACAGGGGTCGCTTGTCGAAGGTGCGGATGCGCGTGGTCCGCCAGCCGATGTGCTCCACGGTCCCTTCGATCTCCTTGTCGGGTGAGCGAATCCAGTCGCCCACGGCGAAGGGCCGGTCGAGATAGATCATCAGACCACCGAAGAAGTTGGCCAGCAGGTCCTTGGCCGCGAAACCGACCGCCACACCACCGATGCCGCCGAAGGCCAGCACGCCCGAAATGCTGTAGCCCAGTGTCTGCATGGCCACCAGCACGCCGGTGATGATGACCGAGGCACGCAGGATCTTGCTTAGGGCATCGATGGTGGTGCGGTCGTAGGGTTTCTCCGCCAGCACCTCGGGACGCAGCAGGTTCTGTTCCACATTGCGGATCAGCCGCAGCAGGAACCAGGTGACGACGGCGATCACGCTCACGTCGCGAACCGGATCGACGAAGGAGAAGAGCGGCGCCTGCGTCTCCTGATAGACGATGTCGGCGGCCGCGGCGATGCCGATGATCCAGATCAGGACGGTCAGGGGCCGCTGGAGCGCGGCCAGCAGAGCATCGTCCCAGGGCGTTCGGGTCTGCTGGAGTCGGCGGTAGGCAGCGGCCAGGAGGCGTTTCTGGAGATAGCTGGCCAGCAGCGCGGCCAGCACCACGAAGAAGACCTGCACGATCCAGCGATTCTCGCCCGCCCAGGCGGTGATGCCGGCCGTGCGGGATTCGATCAACGCGAGCAGTTCCTGCATTCGCTCCCCTTCGATTCAGAGATCCATGTCCAGAAAAGGCTCGATGTCGATGCGCTCGACGAGCCGCCGGGCCGACTGCCAGCGTTCCGCCTTGCGAAGCGCATCGAACGTGATTCCGCCGGAGCCGTGCAGTCGCGCCAGCCGCAGCGCCGAGGCCGGCTCGATGCGATCGCCCAGACCCTCGGCCATCCGGCGCGCCTCCTCGGGCGCGTTGCAGATGATCACCATGTCCGCGCCCGCGTCCAGGCAGTGCCTGGCGCGCGCCACCGGGTCGTCGATGACGCGCGCCCCCGCCATGTTGAGGTCGTCGCTGAACACCGCGCCCTCGAACGCCAGCGTCCGTCTCAGCACCTCGTGCAGCCAGAAGCGGGAGAAACCGGCCGGTTCCGGTGCGATGCGCGGAAACACGACATGGGCGGCCATGATACCGGCGAGCCCCTGGTGAATCATCCTCTCGAACGGAATCAGGTCGCTCATGCGCACATCGGCGAAATCCCGATCGTCCGCGGGGAGCGTGAGGTGCGAATCCTCCCGCACGCCGCCGTGTCCCGGGAAATGCTTGCCCACCGACTGCATGCCGGCCTCGCGCGCGCCCGCCGACCAGGCATGCGCCAGTTCGGCCACCACCTCCGGTTGTGCATGGAAGGCGCGATCCCCGATCACGGGGCAGCAGCGACGGTCGATGTCGAGCACCGGCGCGAAATCGATGTCCACGCCCACTGCGCGCAGCTCTGCGGCGGTCAGCCAGCCGATCTCGCGGGCGGCACGCAATGCCTCGCGCGGATTCCTGTCGTACAGCTCGCCCAGCCGCGCCATGGGCGGCAGTCGGGTGAAGCCCTCGCGGAAACGCTGTACCCGTCCCCCTTCCTGGTCCACCGCGACCAGCAGGGGCGGCGTGCGCAGCGCATGAATCTCCTCGATCAGGGCGGCCACCTGGGCGGGCGTCTCGAAATTGCGCGTGAACAGGATGACCCCGCCCACGGCGGGCCGGCGCAGCAGTTCGCGCTCGTCCTCGGTGAGCGCAGTGCCCGCGAGATCCACCATGAGCGGACCCAGGGTCATCGGCGGGCCTCCCGCATGCGAACGTCGAGACGGTCACGCAGCCGGTCGCCGGCCAGGTTCACCGCCAGCACGACGATGAAGAGCGCCAGCCCCGGCACCAGCACCAGATGCGGCGCGACCAGGAGGTAGCGCGTGCCGTCGCGGATCATGCTGCCCCAGGAGGCCGCGGGTGGCTGCACACCCAGCCCCAGAAACGAGAGGCTGGCCTCGGCGATGATGACGGAGGCCACGCCGAAGGTCGCCTCGACGATCACCGGCGTCATCACCAGCGGCATGATGTGACGGAACAGGATGCGGGCGCCGCTGGCACCGAGCGCCTGCGCGGCCAGCACATGTTCCCGTTGCCTGACGGAGAGCGCCTGGGCCCGCGCCAGGCGCGCGAAGCCCACCCAGCCCACCAGGCTGAGCGCGAGGATCACGTTGTCGATGCCCGGCCCCAGGGTCGCCGCCAGGGCGATGGCCAGCAGGATGCCGGGAAATGCCAGGAAGACATCGATGATGCGAGTCACGATGGCGTCGAAGCGGCCGCCGAGATAGCCGCTCAGGCTGCCGAGGAACATGCCGAACGAGGCCGAGATCGAGATGGTGAAGAAGGCCACCTGGAACGAGGTTGCCGTCCCCATGAGCAGCCGGTCCAGCAGGGGCCGCCCAAGGTCGTCGTAGCCCAGCCCGCCGGCCACCCAGGGTGGCGCGAGGATGCGCTCGAGATGCACCCTGTCGGGCTCCAGCGGCAGCCAGGGAGCGACGAGACCGACGACCGCCCACAGCAGCACGATGGCGAGCGAGAGCGGCATCAGGACCCGACCTCGTATTTGACCCGGGGATCGATGGCCCGATAGAGGCGGTCGGTCAGCAGGTTGACCAGCACGTAGCTCACGCTGATGAACAGGATGCATCCCTGGACCACGGGATAGTCGCGCCGCTGGATGGCCTCGATGGTCAGCAGCCCGATACCGGGCCAGGCGAAGATGGTCTCCGTGATCACGGCCCCGGCGAGCAGGGCCCCGAGCTGCAGGCCGATGACGGTGATGACGGGCAACAGGGCATTGGGCAACGCATGGCGCCACAGCACGCTGCGCGCATCCAGCCCCTTGGCTCGCG
>JALVEM010000078.1 GCA_027030825.1 Thiohalobacter sp. | reverse complement strand
GAAGACGGTCTGGGTCCGCGTGCCATGCAGCCCGCAGGCCGTGCACCCGGCCACGGCCCGCGCCAGGCCGTCCCAGTCGAGCACCTCTGCCCGATGGCGCAGGGAATCGGCGGGTGAGGCGCCGGCATCTTCCTGGGCCGGGGTGGCCTGCGCCGAAGCCCGGGCCTCGTCCTCCGACGGCATGGCGCGGAGCCGCCAGAGGGTGATGCCCATGCGGGCGAGACAGGCCTGCCGACGCGCTTCGTCCAGCATGACTCAGACGTCCCCGAGCTGAGGATGCTCCCGCTCCGCGCCCGAAAAGACCTTGTTCAGCGCATTGACATAGGCCTTGGCCGAGGCAATCACGATGTCGGTGTCCGCCCCCTGGCCATTGACGATCCGCCCGGCCTTCTCGAGCCGCACGGTCACCTCGCCCTGTGCATCCGTGCCGCTGGTGATGTTGTTGACCGAATACAGCTGGAGTTCGGTGCCGCTCTCCACGATGGCCTCGATGGCGCGAAAGGCGGCATCGACCGGCCCGCTGCCTGCCTCTTCCGCCTGCCGCTCCTCGCCGTCCACGGTCAGGGTCACGCTGGCCACCGGGGTCTCGCCCGTCTCCGAACAGACGCGCAGCGCCACGAGCCGGATGCGCTCGTTGACGGCCTCCAGATTCGCCTCGGTCACCAGCGCCTGCAGGTCCTCGTCGTAGATTTCGTGTTTCTTGTCGGCCAGCTCCTTGAACCGCGCGAAGGCCTCGTTGAGCGCCTCCTCGGAATCGAACTCGTAGCCGAGCTCCTTCAGCCGGGTACGGAAGGCGTTGCGGCCGGAATGCTTGCCGAGCACGATCCGGTTGGCCGTCCAGCCGACGTCTTCCGCCCGCATGATCTCGTAGGTCTCGCGGCTCTTGAGCACCCCGTCCTGATGGATGCCGGATTCGTGCGCGAAGGCGTTGGCCCCGACGATGGCCTTGTTCGGCTGCACGGCGAAACCGGTGATGCTGGAGACCAGCCGCGACGTGGGAACGATCTGGGTGGTGTCGATGTGATCGACGCTGCAGGGAAAGACGTCCTGGCGCGTGCGGACGGCCATCACCACCTCCTCGAGGGCGGCATTGCCGGCCCGCTCGCCCAGACCGTTGATGGTGCATTCCACCTGACGCGCACCGTTCAGCACGGCCGAGAGCGAGTTCGCCACCGCCAGACCGAGATCGTTGTGGCAGTGCACCGAAAACACGGCCTTGTCGGCATTGGGGATCCGCTCGATGAGTGTCCGTATCAGCTCGCCAAACTGGCTCGGAAGGTTGTAACCGACGGTATCGGGGATATTGATGGTGCCGGCGCCCGCATCGATCACGGCCTCGATGATCCGGCAGAGGAAATCCACCTCCGAACGGCCGGCATCCTCGGGCGAGAATTCCACGTCGTCGGTGTAACGGCGTGCATGGCGCACCGCCGCCACGGCCTGCTCCACCACCTGATCCGGCGTCATGCGCAGCTTGCGTTCCATGTGGATGGGCGAGGTGGCGATGAAGGTATGAATCCGGGCCCGTTCGGCAGGCTGCAGGGCCTCGCCGGCACGATCGATGTCGCGCTCCAGCGCACGCGCCAGACCGCAGACGGTGGATTCGCGCACGGCTTCCGCCACCGAACGCACGGCCTCGAAGTCGCCCGGGCTGGCGATCGGGAACCCGGCCTCGATGACGTCCACGTGCATGCGTTCGAGTGCGCGTGCGATGCGCACCTTTTCCTCTCGGGTCATGGAGGCACCCGGACTCTGCTCGCCATCGCGAAGGGTGGTGTCGAAGATGATCAGTCGGTCCATGTCTCAGCTCCCAACCGGGCTCGGCGACCCGGCAGACTATATCAGAATGTGCCGGCATCCGGTGTCGGCGCATCGGATGCGGAAGAAACCATCGGAAAGGGTATGCAGGAGAGAATCAGGCGCCGCAGGGCGCCAGCAGGCGAAGCAGGCTGGAAAGGAAGAACGTGCTTGTGAACGACCGTGCCATGCCCCGTTTATATCCGAGACCCGGCAGGGCGTCAACACCCGTCTTCACGGATGTCGACGCCCCGGATCGCGTCCCGTCAGTCGAGACCGTCGGTGCGAATGGTGTTGAAGATGTCGCGATGGTCGACACCCGCTCCATCGACGATCTCGAAACGGCCGATGGCGCGCTCGGCATTGCTGCCCACCACGGCGCCTTCGACGAATCCGTCGACGGCGTCACCGCCCAGGCTGGTGGACACGAACGAGGGCCCGTCGAACCCGCCGCTGGCCGTGAAATTCACGTCCGGCGTGGCGAAGCTGCCCGACCAGCTGGAAGCGCCGAAATCGATGGTGAGATTCGCCACGCCACCGGCAGCACTGGCGCCGATGTGACCACTGTAGGTGGCCACCACGTCACCGGCGGCCAGGCTGGACAGGGTGGCCTCGTCGGTGGGCATGCCCCAGACGAACAGTCCGGAATGGCCGTCCTCGTTCCAGAACCCGGCCGAGTAGTCGGCATTGTCGGCATCGGGAAACACGGAGCCGCCAATGCTCCTGTCCATGGCCAGGAAGCGCTCGCCCTCACGGGCAGGCAGGTAATCCACGCCCACGCCGCTGCGAACGACCCGGAGGGAACCGTCGTCGTTGGTGGCCTCGTAATCGACCTCGCCCACCGTGAAGAGCGACACAATGGCCGCATAGTAGTCGCCGTCGCCATCCTGCTCGCGGCGGAATTCGATATCGAAGCTGCCCGTGTCCTGGGCGGAACCCGGCCGATTCTTGTCGGCATCGAAGCTGGTGAAGCCGCAGCCGATGCCGAAATCGCAGGGCCCGACGAGGGGGCCGGGACCCGGCTGTTCGCCATCGCCACCATTGCCGCCGGTATCGCCATTCGGTTCGATGATCCTGGGGGTGAGCGGATCGGCATCGCCCGCGTTGAGATCCTTCACCACGAACAGGGGCGAGGGCAGGATGTTGCCTCCGGCAGCGGGCGCCAGCACCTTCCAGCGTCCCCAGCTGAAAACAGAATCCTGCTCGTCGAGCTGTGTCCTGGCCATGAGCGGCGAACTCGCGAGTGCGAGCCCCAGTGCCGCGACCAGGGTCTGTCTGCGGATGTTCATGATCTCTAACCCCTCCTGATGTGCGCGAAATGCTGGTTATAGAATGGATGTTCAGTCGGATTGCAATTTCCGAACCAGAGATGGAATTTCCTTGAAAATCAGGCAACTGGCAAAACGCCGGCTTTGCATCCCGGTGCACATGTAAAAATCCTCGACACGAAGACGGACGCCTCATGCCCGGGATTCAAACGGTTACGCCTGCACAGGCCTCCGAGACCGTCCATGAATGTAAAATATCCCGACACCTTTCCATGCCGTCACTGGAAGTCCCTGCCGATGGTCAGCTGCAGCTGCGTCCGGTCGTAACGGAAAATGCCCAGATTCGATCCGTTGATGATCCGCAGCACGCTGCCGCGAATCTGCCACTTGTCCAGATGACCGCCCCGGAAGTCGTGCCGGAAACCGGCCGTGAATTCCCGGGTGCGATCATCGCGGGCCTGCGCAAAGCCGGGAAAGACCGCGTCATAGGCAAAGTCTCGCTGAGCGACGCGGGCATACAGGAGGCCGTTCCTCCAGGCCCGGGTCTGGGCGCCCAGATAGACCTCGGGGCCGTCATAGCCCCACTGATCGTCATCGGCGTTGAAGTCGTGCCAGCGCAGCCCGGCCTGCACGGCCAGTTTGCGGTTCATGAAGTATTGCGCCACAGAGACGCCCGCCTTGCGTTCCGTGCCTTCGCGACCGCCATCCTGATCGTCACGATAGTCGCGATCGCCGAGAGAGGCATCGACGGTCACTTCGGTATCGCCGAACTGCCAGGTGGCCAGCGGCTCGATGGCGGTCAGGAGCGCCAGATGGCTGCCCCCGAGATAGATGTCGTCGAACCGAAGATTGAGCTTTCCTCGCCAGAAGCCGGGGACCACGATGGCCGGACCGGTGCTCAGGCTGGCGACGCTCAGATTGAAGTCGTCCTCGTGGTTGTATTCGCGGTGATAGAGCCCGAGCTGACTCTGCCAGAGCAGCATGCCGGTACGCTGCCCGACATCCACGCGCTTGCCGGGGTTCCAGGTATGGCTCAACACGCCGGTGATGGTGACGGCGTTGTCGCTGCGTGCCGTGGAGCCCGGAACGAGCCGCAACGTATCGGTTACGAAATCCGAGCTCGGACCCACATTGACATTGGTGTCGTGCATGGCGCCGAGCACGAGGCTGCCACGCCACTGATGCTTCTGCACCAAGCGCCGGCTGTCGGCCTCGACCTGAGCCAGGAAGGCGTTGATGGTCACCCGCACCTCGGGCGGCGTCTGCGGATCGCGAAGCACGGTTTCCGCCAGCTCCCGCGCCTTTTCATAGTTGAGTGCCCGGTAATAGGCTACCGCCAGCTCCAGGCGGGCGCGATGCAATGACGGCTCCATGGAGAGTATGGTCTGGAAGAGTTCCTGGGCCTGTTTCAGGCGCCCGGATTCCAGTGCCTGCATGCCTTCGCGAAAGAGCTTCTCGAGCTCTTCCGGCGAGGCCTTTTCGGCGGCTGCGGAGGAAAGACCGAATATGCCCGCGGCCACGAGGGCCACCACCCCTATTCCGAATTT
>JALVEM010000077.1 GCA_027030825.1 Thiohalobacter sp. | reverse complement strand
CACCGGCCTTGAACGCGCGTGCGCCACCGTGGTCACGTCCGCGCAGGATCCATTCGATCGATGCCTGGCCGGGATAGAAGACGGTGATCTCGGTCTCGGGTACGCCGTTCCAGTCGATCATTCCGCCACTGTCTCCCGCGGAGGCAGAAGCAGGGGCGGTTTCCGGCCGTTTCCCGGCAGAGGCCTGTTGTGTCGTTGCCGTCTTCTGGCGTGCTGCCAGCTTTCTGGCTTCCTTCTCGGCCGCCTGTCTGGCCAGCCACTCCTGCCATTGCGGCGGCAGCTCGTTCATGGCGAGACGGGGATCGGGGGCAGACAAGGCTTCGAGTTCCTCGTCGTCCAGCTGGTCGTGAACCTTCTCGTGAGCGATGCCCTTGTGGCAGTCGATACAGGTGTTGCCCGCTTTCATGGCATTGAGATGCTGCTTGCGCGCCCGGGGCTTCTGCTCCTCGGGATTCATCGTCGTGAAATCGTGGCAGTTCCTGCATTCCCGGGAATTGGTCTCCTTCATGGTCTGCCAGACGTGACGGGCCAGTTCCAGTCGCTTGGCCTGGAATTTTTCCCGGGTATCGATGGTGCCGAGCACCTTGTGCAGCAATTCGTTCGATGCCTGCACCTTCCTGATCACCTTGTGGACCCAGTCCCTCGGGACGTGGCAGTCGGAACAGGTCGCCCGCACTCCCGACCTGTTGGTGAAGTGCACGGTCTTGCGGTATTCCTGATAGACATTGTTCTCCATCTCGTGACACGAGATGCAGAAATCGAGCGTGTTCGTGGCTTCCATGGCCGTGTTGAAGCCGCCCCAGAAGATCACGCCGACGATCATGAAGAACAGGGCGGCTCCGAGCGTGGTGCCCATCAGGACTTTTCTGGAGAGCAATCCGGGTCGTCTGTGCCTGGCCATGCGTGCCTCTCGTCGATTCGATCAGGTGAAGAAGGTCGCCGAATCCTGGTGTGCCGGGCGGGGCGGCCTTCAGGCCGCCCCGGGATCGGCAGCCCGACCGTCAGGTCGGGAAAACCACGTCAGGTGACGTGTTCGACACGATTGGTGACGTTGAACTTGCCCGTGGGTGCATACAGGCCCTTGATCCGGGTCTTCTCCTCGAGCGTGTTGGCGTCGTAGATGACGATTTCTCCATTGGGTTTCTTGCTGTCCTTGCGATTCCAGACGGAGACCCAGACCTCGGAGCCGTCCGCATTGAACTCGATGTGCACGGCGGCATAGCCGGGCTTGTCGGTGACGCGGATGGTCTTGACGATCTTCCGGGTCTTCTTGTCAAGCACCTTGATGCTCTGCTGGATCTCCGGCTCGGGATGCTTGGTCTGGTCGGCCCAGACGTAACGGCTCTTGGGATGAGTGCGGATGAATACGCCGGGGCCGTCGGTTTCGACCGTGTAGCAGATCTTCCAGGCCTGGTCGGGATGTTTGGCCGGGTCGTTGCCCCATACGGTGATCTGGCCGACGCCGAGGTGTACCGTTCCACCCACCGGCCCGCACTTCGGATCGACCCAGTTGGCGCCGGGGCCCGGATGCGGAAGCTTGGCCACGTCGATCATGGCCTCGAGCTTGCGATCCTTGGTATCGACCACCACCATCTTGTTGGAGGCGTTGGCGGCGATCTGGAAGTAGCGCCCGGTGGGATCGAAGAAGCCGTCGTGCAGGAACTTGGCCGAATCGATCATTTCGATGCGGAGATTGTCCAGGTCGCTGTAGTCCACCTGCCACATCTGGCCCAGCTCCTTCATGGCCACCAGCCAGGTAGAGGCATTGGGCGTGTTGTAGACGGCGGCGACTCGGGACTCGTTGACGTATTCGCCGTCGATGTTCACACCGCGCGAGGACACCACCTTGAGGGGTTCAAGGGTCACGGCATCCACGATCACGAAATGCGGAGGCCAGTAACCGCCGCCGATGACATACTTGCCGTCGCCGGAAACCGCCACGTCACGCGCATCGTAGGCGATCTGGACCTCGGCGACCCGCATCTTGTCCGGCGTCTGCCAGAGGTCGATCTTGGTCAGCTTGCCGTCACGTCCCATCGTGTACCAGAAACGACCGACGTCCTTGGCATGGGCGACATTGGAATGTTCCACCGACTTCATGACGTGCACGGCATAGCCGGTGTCGATGTGAGCCACCACTTCGTGCTTGTCTCCATCGATGACCGCCACCTTGCCCACGTCACGTTCGATGACGAGGAAGAAGTTCTTCCAGTTGCGGCCATGGAGCGGCCTGGTGGGGTAGTCTTTCGGATCCACGTAGACCTTGCGCCGCTCCTTCATGAGAGAGAGAGGCATCTCCGGTGGCACGGGAGGTTCGAGCTGGATGTACTTGGCAAGGAGCGTGATCTCTTCCTTGGTCAGCACATCGTCGAAGTTGTTCATGCCTCCCTCGGTGCCGAGCTGAATGATGCGGGCCAGGCGCTTGGTGCCCTTCTTCAGCGTGTTCTTGGGCTCGAGGTTCTTGCCGGTGGCACCCTTGCGAAGCACGCCGTGGCAGCCTGCGCAGCGTTGGAAATAGAGAGTCTTGGCCTTCTCGAATTCCGCTTCGGTCAGGGTGGGAGGCTCGTGCTTCTTGGCGGCCAGCGCAACATTGCCGCCGGCAGCGAGGAGGGCCGTGATGGCGGCCGAAGTGACGATCCTGGGGAACTTCATGGTCCTTGTCCTCCGATGCACTTGTATGGGTGACGCGCTCAAGTAAATCCCCGTCGAGGAGCATCGGCCTTGATACAAGTCAAATTACTCCATTGTCAGTGCAGTTTTTTGATCCAGAGCGTGCCGGGTTACAGGATTGAAACGGAACGAGCCGTCCCCACTATTCGGGACGAACCAACCTGGTCGTCCGTAACAGAGAGGAGGAACACAGATGGCAGAAAGCATCACCCTGACCCCGCCGCACTACGACAAGCTGGGCGCCGTGCTGTGCGCCACCTTGAACGACGGCACCGTCACCTGCGCCGGCGACGTGGCGCATCTCGACGACGGTCAGGAACACGTCTTCGAGCGCACCGGCATCCGCGTGAAGCGGCAGGGCGACGAGTACGTCTTCACCCGCGAGCAGTGAACCCGGCGCGGCCGGGTGACCGCTCGCCCGGCCGCAGCGCCGGCGGGAGAGACAGCCCCGGACAGGGCGGGTACAATGGCGCCCCATGTCCGGAAACAGCTTCGGAAAACTCTTCACCGTCACCACCTTCGGCGAGAGCCACGGCCCCGCGCTGGGCTGCATCGTGGACGGCTGCCCGCCGGGCCTCGAACTGACCGAGGCGGACATCCAGCGGGATCTCGACCGCCGCCGCCCCGGTACCTCGCGCCACACCACCCAGCGCCGCGAACCGGACCGGGTGGAGATCCTCTCCGGCGTGTTCGAGGGCCGCACCACGGGCACGCCCATCGGACTCCTGATCCGCAACGTCGACCAGCGCTCCAAGGACTACTCCGAGATCAAGGACCGGTTCCGCCCGGGGCACGCCGACTACACCTATCAGCAGAAGTACGGGTTCCGCGACTATCGCGGCGGTGGCCGTTCCTCGGCGCGCGAGACGGCCATACGCGTGGCCGCCGGCGCCATCGCCCGCAAGTATCTGGCCGAGCGCCTCGGCATCCGCATTCGCGGCTATCTGTCCCAGCTCGGCCCCCTGAAGCCGGATCCCGGGCGTTTCGACTGGGACGCCGTGCCGAACAATCCCTTCTTCTGGCCCGATGCCGAAATGGTCCCGGAGCTGGAGGCCTTCATGGATGCCCTGCGCAAGTCCGGCGACTCCATCGGTGCGAAGGTCACGGTGGTGGCCGAGGGCGTGCCGCCCGGGCTGGGCGAGCCGGTGTTCGACCGGCTGGATGCGGACATCGCCCATGCATTGATGAGCATCAACGCGGTCAAGGGTGTCGAGATCGGTGCCGGGTTCGCCAGCGTGGAGCAGAAGGGCACCGAGCACCGCGACGAGATCACGCCGGAGGGCTTTCTAGGCAACCAGGCCGGCGGCGTGCTGGGCGGCATCTCCACCGGCCAGGACATCGTCGCCCACATCGCCATGAAGCCCACCTCCAGCCTGCGGCTGCCGGCACGGTCGGTGAATGTGCGCGGCGAGCCGGTGGAGGTCGTGACCAAGGGCCGTCACGACCCCTGCGTGGGCATCCGCGCCACGCCGATCGCCGAGGCCATGCTGGCCATCGTGCTGATGGACCACTGGCTGAGACACCGGGCGCAGAACGCCGACGTGCGCCCGGAGACCCCGGTCATTCCCGCCCGGCCCGACTGAATCCGGAGCGCCACCGATGGAAGGGGGGCTCTACCCGAGGCTGTCGGCCTTCTATTTCTTCTATTTCGCCTCCCTCGGCGCCCTCATTCCCTACTGGAGCCTGTACCTGCGCGCGCTCGGCTTCGACGGCGCGGCCATCGGTGAGCTGATCGCCATCCTCATGGGCACCAAACTGGTCGCGCCCAACGTCTGGGGCTGGATCGCCGACCGTACCGGCCGGCGCATGCCCATCATCCGGACGGCCTCGCTGCTCTCGGTGATCCTTTTCTCCGGCGTGTACCTGTGGCACGGTTACCTGGGTCTGGCGCTGGTCATGGCGGGCTTCAGCTTCTTCTGGAACGCCTCCCTGCCGCAGTTCGAGGCCGTGACCCTCGCGCACCTCGGGCCTC
>JALVEM010000076.1 GCA_027030825.1 Thiohalobacter sp. | reverse complement strand
TTCGGAAACGTCACGGATGGCGATGGTAACCGTCTCGTTCGGATCGCGCCGGAGAATCACGTCGGTCTGCCAGACGATCTCGTCCACCGAATGGCGCAGAAAGTATTCCTGTTCGAAACGCAGCCAGACGCCATCGATCGCATCGAGCGGATAGCCCATCGCGGCCAGCCGTTCGCGCGCCTCGTTGAGGGTCCGCTTGACGATCTCGTCGATGTCCGGCGACCGGGCCAGGCCCTGGCGCAGCAGCGCGCGTGCGGCCTGGTAGAGCTCCCGCAGCAGGGCATCCTTCCAGCTGGTCCAGAGCGTCGGGTTGGTTCCGCGGATGTCGGCGACCGTGAGCGCATAGAGGTAGTCGAGGCGTTCCGTCGTGCCGACCCGGACGGCGAACTCCATGATCACGTCGGGATCGCTGATGTCCCGGTGCTGGGCGGTGGTCGACATGAGGAGATGATGACGCACCAGCCAGGCAACGAGCTCGGTGTCCCGTTCGCCCAGTTCGTGCAGGCGGCAGAACGCCCGGGCTTCCTCCTCGCCCAGCTCGGAATGATCGCCTCCGCGTCCCTTGGCGATGTCGTGGAACAGGCCCGCCAGGATGAGCAGCTCGAGCTTGGGCAGGGAGGCGGTGACCTGGCTGGGCAGGGGCAGCTCGTGCGCGAACTCGGGCAGGCTCATGCGCCGGATGTTGCGCACCACGAACAGGGTGTGTTCGTCGACCGTATAGGCGTGGAAGAGGTCGAACTGCATCTGGCCGACGATGTGGGCGAAGGCGGGGATGTACGCCGCCAGCACGCCGTAGCGGTTCATGCGCCGGAGCTCGTGGGTGACGCCGCGCGGCTGGCGGATGAGCTCCATGAACAGGCTGCGGCAACGCAGATCGTGCCGGAAGTCCTCGTCGATGAGGTGGCGATGGTGCCGGATGAGGCGGATGGTGGTGGCTCGCACGCCCTCGAGTTCGGGATGCTGCGCCATCAGCAGAAAGACCTCGAGCAGGGCGAAGGGATAACGGACGAAGACCCGGTCGTCCACCGCCTCGAGAAAACCACGCCGCACCTGGAAGCGGCGGTTCAGGCGCCGGGGTTCGCCGGTCTCGTCGGCATGCAGGATCTGCTCGCGGAAAAGCTGCAGGAGCAGCTCGTTGAGCCGGTTGAGCTCCTGGACGGTGCGGTAGTAGTCCTTCATGAAGCGCTCGATGGTCTGGTTGGCCTCGTCGCCCGGACGTTCGAATCCCAGGCGCCGGGCCACGGCGAGCTGATGGTCGAACAGCAGGCGGTCTTCCTTGCGCCGGTTCAGCATGTGGAGCGCGAAGCGGATGCGCCACAGGAAGGCCTGGCCGTCGACCAGAGCCCGGTATTCCTCCGGGGTGAGGAAGCCCCGCTGGGCAAGATCGTGCAGCGTCCGGGCATCGTAGTGACGCTTGGCCACCCAGCCCACCATCTGGATGTCGCGCAGGCCGCCCGGATTCTCCTTGATGTTCGGCTCGAGATTGTAGGCGGTATCGTGGAAGCGCTGATGGCGGCGGTGCTGTTCTTCCAGCTTGGCCTCGAAGAAGCTCCGGCCGTCCCACATGCGGTCGGGCGCGGTGCCGGCGACCATGGCGTCGTAGAGTGCCGGGTTGCCGTCGATCAGGCGGGACTCGATCAGGTTGGTGATCACCGTGATGTCGTCACGTGCCTGTGCAATGCATTCCTCGATCGTGCGAACGCTGTGACCGAGATCGAGTCCGAGATCCCACAGCCAGGTGACGAAACGGCCGAGCGCCTCGTCGTGCGCATTGCCGGTGTCGGCCCCGATCAGGATCAGGAGGTCGATGTCCGAACGCGGCAGGAGCTCGGCGCGTCCGTAGCCGCCGACCGCGACCAGCGCAAGGTCGCGCGCACCGGCCTCGCCGAGGTGCTGCCGCCAGAGCGCCCGCAGGATCCGGTCCATGGCCCAGCTGCGCCCGTAGACGTTCTGCGCCATGGGCAGGCGCCGGTCGAATTCGGCATCGAGGATGCGGTCCACCTCGGCCAGCGTCTCGCGGTAGAAGGCGGGCTCGCCGCCGCGTTCCCCGAGGTCGGCCTCGAAGCGCTGCATGCAGGCGACGAGCGCTTCGCTCTCCGGCGTCTCGGGCAGCAGGCTCAGGGGCTCGGAACGCGGCATCAGGGGTAGACGGGCATCTCGTCGAGGGTTTCGCCGGGCGCCAGGGTGAGCACCTCGAAACCGTCCTCCGTCACCAGCACGGTATGTTCCCACTGCGCCGAGAGCGAACGGTCCTTGGTGACCACGGTCCAGCCGTCGGCGAGCACCTTGCTGTGCCGCTTGCCGGCATTGACCATCGGCTCGATGGTGAAGGTCATGCCCGGAACCAGCTCCATGCCGGTGCCGGGTCGGCCATAGTGGAGCACCTGCGGCTCCTCGTGGAATTCCCGGCCGATGCCGTGCCCGCAGTATTCGCGTACCACGCTGTAATTGTGGGATTCGACGTATTTCTGTATGGCGTGACCGATGTCGCCGAGCCTGACTCCGGGACGCACCATGCGGATGCCGCGCACCATGGCCTCGTAGGTCACCCGCACGAGGCGTCTGGCCTGGATCGAGGGTGTGCCGACGAAGAACATGCGGCTGGTGTCGCCGTGGAAGCCGTCCTTGATCACGGTGACGTCGATGTTGACGATGTCGCCTTCCCTGAGCTTCTTCGGCCCCGGAATCCCGTGGCAGATCTGGTGATTCACCGAGGTGCAGATGGACTTGGGGAAACCGCGGTAGTTGAGGGGCGCGGGGATCGCCTTCTGCACGTCGACGATATAGTCGTGGCAGATGCGGTCGAGCTCCTCGGTGGTCACGCCCGGTTTCACGTAGGGGCGGATCATCTGCAGCACGTCGGCGGCGAGCCGCCCGGCGACGCGCATCTTCTCGATCTCTTCGGGAGTCTTGATGGTGACGGCCATTCGGCGGGTCCGGAAATTGTCGAAAGCGGCAGTTTATGGTATAAATCGCGCCCTGTTAAGTAGCCCTGCCATGCATGTGGCGGGGTTTTTCAATCCGCACATGCGCCGGCACATGCCGCCGGGTGCCCGGCCCGTGAAACGGCCGGGTTGCGGCATGGGGCGCATGGAGGCCCAACCCGTACAAGGAGACAGCAATGCCGGAAGTCACCATGCGTGAACTGCTGGAGGCGGGCGTCCATTTCGGACATCAGACCCGTTTCTGGAACCCGAAGATGGCCCCCTACATCTTCGGCGAGCGATCCAAGATCCACATCATCAATCTCGAGAAGACCCTGCCCCTGCTCAAGGAGGCCCTGAACTTCGCCGGCAGCCTGGCGGCGAAGGGCGGCGTCATCCTGTTCGTCGGCACCAAGCGCGCGGCCCGCGAGGCCATCGAGCAGGAGGCCAGGCGTTGCGGCATGCCCTATGTCAACCACCGCTGGCTGGGCGGCATGCTGACCAACTTCAAGACGGTCAAGCAGTCCATCCGTCGGCTGCGCGAGCTCGAGGAGATGGCGCAGGACGGCACCTTCGACCGGCTGAGCAAGAAGGAGGCGCTCATGCTGCGCCGCGAGATGGAGAAGCTCGAGCGCAGCCTCGGCGGCATCAAGGACATGAAGACCATTCCCGACGCCCTGTTCGTGATCGACGTCGGCCACGAGAAGATCGCCGTCAAGGAAGCCAACAAGCTCGGCGTGCCCGTCATCGGCGTGGTCGATACCAACAATTCGCTCGAGGGCGTGGACTACGTCATTCCCGGCAACGACGACGCGATCCGCTCCATCCAGCTCTATTGCCGGCTCATGGCCGATGCGATCCTCGAGGGCAAGTCCGCCGTCGCTGCCGCCGTGGCGAGCGAGGACGAGTTCGTGGCCGTGGAGGAAGGCGCCTGACGGCCGCCTTCGGACACGGGAAACCGGGTCGCGCCGCCGCCCGGGCGGTGGCGTCCCACATACAGCATCGAAATTTCAGGAGTGAGAGTGATGGCAATCACGGCTGCACAGGTCAAGGAACTGCGTGAGCGTACCGGTTCCGGCATGATGGAATGCAAGAAGGCCCTGACCGAGGCCGGCGGCGACATGGAGGCCGCGGTCGAGATCCTGCGCAAGGCGGGGCTGGCCAAGGCCGACAAGAAGGCCGGCCGCGTCGCGGCAGAGGGACTGATCGTCATCGAGGTCTCGTCCGACGGCAAGCGTGCCGCCATGGTCGAGGTCAACTGCGAAACCGACTTCGTGGCCAAGGAAGAGGCCTTCCGCGAGTTCGCCCGCAAGGTCGCGAAGCGGGTGCTGGAGAGCGCCCCCGCCAGCATGGAGGAACTGCTCTCCATGCCCATCGACGAGGGTGGCGAGAAGACCATCGAGGAGGCGCGCAAGGAGCTGGTCGCCAAGCTGGGCGAGAACATCACCGTCCGTCGATACAAGATCGTCGAGACCAACGGCACCATCGGCATGTACCTGCACGGCAACCGCATCGGGGTGCTGGTGGAACTCGAGGGCGGCGACGAGGCGCTGGCCAAGGATCTCGCCATGCACATCGCCGCCAGCCGTCCCGTGGCGATCTCCGAGGAGGACGTACCCTCGGAGCTGCTCGAGAAGGAGCGCGAGATCATCAAGGCCCAGGCCGAGCAGAGCGGCAAGCCCGCCGACATCGTCGAGAAGATGATCCAGGGCCGGCTCAACAAG
>JALVEM010000075.1 GCA_027030825.1 Thiohalobacter sp. | reverse complement strand
CGGCGAGAAGGGCGCCAGCCGCTGCAGATAGTCCAGCACCTCCAGCAGGGGCGAGCCCTTGAAGAACTGGGCGTAGGGCTCATCCTGCCACAGGCGATCGGCGTAGTCGCGCAATACATAGGGGGTATCGCCGATCCCGTCGCCGTCACGGTCGAAGCCGGCGTAGTCGCTCCAGTAATTGTGCCGCCATTCGTTGCGATTGGCCGTCTTGCCCGAAGAGACGGCCACCTGCGTCAGGTTGTCCACGAAATCGTTGTCCCGGAAGATGTTGCCGTGCCAGTCGTTCAGAAATCGGATCCCGATGGCGTTGTAGGCCACCAGGTTGCCGGTCAGCCGGTTGGTGGTGTCCGGCTGAAAGGGCGAGACATCCAGATACATGCCGCTGGCGCAATAGAGAATCCGGTTTCCCTCGATGGTGAGATCCGATGTCTCCTTGAAGCCGATGCCGATGCCGGTCGGGCCGATGGCATGGGCAATAGTGTTGTTCCGCACCACCACGCTGTCGCTGTACATGAGGAAGATGCCCACCGCATTGTGGGTGAAATGATTGCCCTCGACCAGGTTGTAGCGCGAATACATGAAATGCAGCGAGTAGCGGCTGTGGCTGGAACGGTTGTTGCGGATCTCGTTGTTCGCCGAATACCAGACCACCAGATCACGCACGTGATCGAGGACGTTGTCCTCGATCCTGTTGTCGAAGCTGTACCAGAGACGGATGCCGTCGCCGCGCTGGCCGAGGTCGATGGGTTTGGAACGAATGTAGTTGCGGCGCACGATGTTGTTGCTCGACTGCTGCATGTCGATGCCGAACAGGCAGTTGTCGATGCGGTTGTCCCGGATGATGTTGTACTTTCCACGCACCTGGATCCCCGCATCGATGTCGTTGTAGGAGGTGCCCGAATTGGTCAGATGCAGGTTGCGGATCGTCGCCCCGTCGGTCTTGAGCAGGATGACACTGCCCTGCCCTCCGGCGTCGATGGTGGCCTTGCCCTGACCGTCGAGCACCAGTGGCTTGTCGATCAGCACCGGTCCGGCATATCTTCCCGGCGGCAACACCAGAGTATCATTGGGCTTTGCCTGATCGATGAGCGGCTGCAGCGGAATCAGGGGGCCGGTGCCCGGCCCGCCTGCATCCCCGGCATCGGCACCTGGCGCCGGGCCGGGCGAGATCGTGCAGAAACAGAGCAACAGCACCCGCCTCCACATCACGCATCCTTCCCGACCCGGCTCAGACGCTGCCTCCGGCTTCACGCAGTTCCCGCCGCCGCATGAGCATGGCGGCGATCAACAGCCCCGAGAACACCAGCATCAACCCGAATCCGTAGTGCGGATAGGAATGGGTGGTGAACTGGGCCACCTTGCCGTCGCCGAATACGGTGGGCATGAACGGCTTCACTGTGAAGGCGCCCATCTCGTTGAGATTGTGGCCATACCACCACAGCCAGGCCGAATACTCGATCACGAAAAAGACCGGCAGCAGCGCCGGCACGATGGCCAGCAGCCAGTAGAAGATCGCCATCCCGATCAGGTTTCCGATCACGAGCACGATCATGGCCAGGATCACGCCCCAGAACACCACGTCACCGGCCAGGGTCATCTTCTCCACCATGGGTCGGATCTCGGCCGGATTGTTGAAGTAGCGACCCAGGGTCTTTTCATAGTGCCAGGCCATCACCTGCCGCAGGCTGCCGTTCCACTCCTGGCGTTCGGCCGCCGGTTTCCTGGCCTGGTCGGCTTCGAAGCTGGCTTTCAGGAACTCGATCAGATCCGCCTTGGTTTCCATCTTCCCGGCCGGCGTGGACTTCTTGTCCTCGACCTCGACACCGGACTGTTCGAGCGATTTCTTCAGGGCCTCGATGATCGCCTGCCCCGATCCCAGGGCTTCCTCTTCCGATTCCTTCTCGACATCCGTGCTGAGCGCATGGACGAGGGCTTCCAGATAGCCCTTGTTTTCGAAGCGGATGCCGTTCTCGCCGTACCAGGCCATCGCCATCCAGACCGCGATCGCTCCGAAACCTATCGCCAGGATGGCGGCACGAATCCGGGGGCGAACACACATGAAACCCAGCACCATGATGCCCAGGAAGGCCACGAGGAACTGGGAGAAGGCCTTTTCGACCACGCCGCCGGCGGCGATGGGATACATGCCGACATAGTGGTTGATGGTGTCCATCTCGTGGACACAGTCGAGCACCTCCTCCTCGACGATCTCCTTCTTCTCGACCTTCCGGCAGCCGTTGAACACGCCGTTCATGTGGAAGTGAATGCGGACACCGTCCGGAAAGGCTTCCTTGGGATAGTTCGGTGCCGTGAGCGAGACCCACCAGATGGGCGAGTAGTAGATCGCCACCAGCAGCGCGACGGCGGCGACGAGCAGAAGGCGAAAGGTCCAGATGCGGGATGCATTCGTGGCCATGACGGTTCCCTTGCGATCAGCATTGGCATGGCCGGGCAGGATGGCCCGGCCATGCAGGGTGCGACTCAGTCGAAGTCAGGATTCTTCCAGTCCTTGGAAGGCGCCAGATCCTCCTTGGGTACCGGAATGCGCGAGACATAGTTGATCACCAGCTCCTGGTCGCGATCGGTGAAGTTCTCGATCTGCTTGCGCATGTCCGGGTTGGCGTTGCGGCGCTTGCCGGTCTCGATCCACTTGAACTGGCGCAGCATGTACTTGTAGTGCTGGCCCTGGATGCGCGGATAGAACTTCTCGGCGTTGCCCTCGCCATGCTTGCCGTGGCACTTGACGCAGTTCTCCTCGTAGAGCTTCTTGCCTTCCTCATACTCGGGGGTGCCTTCCGGCCAGGGCCCCTTGCCGTTGTCCGGGTTCATCGGCAGCTTTTCGATGTAGGCCGTCACGTCCGCCAGTGCCTGCGGACCACCGATGGCTTCCGGCTGCGCGAACGGATACATGGTGGGATTGTCGCGGTTGCCCTCCCGAATGTCGGCGAGCTGCTTGATGAGCACGGTACGATGCTGGCCCGCCAGCTGCGGGAAGGTGCCGTCCTTGGTGCCCCAGCCTTCCGGAAGATGACATGCGGCACAGACCTCGTACACATCCATTCCGTTCTCGAGATCCGGTTTCAGTTTCAGGGCTTCCTCACGTTCGCTGCCGGCCTCCAGCCAGGCCTGCGAAGGTGTGCTCAGTCCCAGTCCAGCCAGGACCAGGATCGAAATGCCAGCAATTCGTTTCATCATCGATCTCACCTCTTCCAGTTGTTTAGCCTGCATGACGTCCATTCGTCACTCTGGTCGATGGAAGGCAGCATACCGCGCCTTCCGGTCCTTTTACTTGAGACAAGTCAACCGAATCACTCGGTTATTCCCGATCCATCACATGGTTATTCTCGCTCCCTTCAACCATCGTCCTGCACCGAAAGCCAGGCCAGCAGATTGGCGATCTCCTCGTCGCTGAAGCGCCCGAAGATCCCGGCATCCTCGGGCAGATCGTGCACGCGTTCGCCCTTGCGGAACTTGCGGATCTGCCGGAGCAGGTAGTTGCTGTGCTGACCCACCAGCATGGGTGCGCCCTTCTGAGGCCAGCCCCTGCCGTCCCGGCCGTGGCAGCCGGCGCATTCGCTGCGATACAGACGCCCGCCGGCTTCCACGTCCCCCGGGTAACGGGGAATGTTGAGCACGGCCTTGCTGGCCTCGAGCCGCGCCAGCGCGTCGAAGCCCTCGCCCAGCTCCTCGGCCTCGATGGGCGGCAGGCGGGTGGGCAGTTCGATGCGGCTCAGATAGGTGGCGATGGTCTGCACGTCCTCGCCCGGCAGCTCCCGCTCGTTGGCGTAGGGGATCATGGGGATGTTGATGCGCTTGCGATTCTTGAAATTCTCCAGCTGACGGACGATGTAGTGCGCATCCAGTCCCGCGAGGCGCGGATACTCGCCGTCCGGCGTTCCCTGACCCTTGTCCCCGTGGCAGCCGGCGCAGGTTTCCATGATCTCTTCGGCATATTCTGGATCGTATCTGTCCTCGGACAACACCGGCGGCAGCGGCGGCAACTCGTGCGAGATGCCCTTGTGGCAGTCGATGCAGGTACCTCCCGCGTTGAGCGCCCGGTCATGGCGGTCCGCCGCGAAGCGGGCCTGGTCCGCCAGCTGCATGGAGTGAAAGTCATGGCAGTTGCGGCATTCCCTGGAATCGGTCCGCTTCATGGCATCCCAGACATGTCCGGCCAGCACCGGACGCCGTGCGAGAAACTTCTCGCGCGTGTCGATGGTGCCGACGACCCAGTGATAGAGTTCGCGCGAGGCCTGGATCTTGCGAACGACCTTGGGGAGCCAGTCCCGGGGCACATGGCAGTCGGGACAGGTGGCGCGCACCCCGGAGGCGTTGGCCTCGTGCACGGAGCCGCGATACTCCTGATACACATTGTCCCGCATCTCGTGGCAGGAGATGCAGAAAGGGAGGGTGTTGGTCGCTTCCATGGCGGTATTGAATCCGCCCCAGAAGATCACGCCGAGAAGAAAGAGCGCCAGCGCGCCGATTGCCGTACAGCGGGTCCATCGAATCATGGAGAGCTTCATCCATCGCGCAGACCGCCCCGCAGGCGCGCCTGCGGGGCGGCATACCGTCTACCGTCAGGTCAGGGTTTCAGCTTCGAGAGATACTCGGCGAGCGCCTCCATCTCTTCATCGCTGACCAGATGCATGACGCCCTTCATGGCCGCGGAATTGCCATTGCTGCGCGCGCCCGTCTTGATGTCCTTCATCTGTTGCAGCAGATAGGCCTTGTTCTGGCCGGCCAGTTTCGGATAGTTGGGCATGATCGGACTCCGGCCTTCCGGCCCGTGGCAGGCGATGCAGGTCTTGGTCTTGTAGAGGCTGGCGCCGTCGAGCGCCACCACCTGACTGGATGCCAGCGAGGCCAGGGCGGCTGCCCCTGCCAGAAGGAGTCTGTTCAGCTGCTTCTTCATATCATCACTCTCCCGAGGGTTTCTTTCCATCCAGAGTAAAGAGGGGGGCGAATGCCCCCCTCCCCGTCAGGCGTGCGATTCCGATCACTTGATCTTCTTCGCACCATGCTGCTCGAGGTAGGTCTTGGCGCGCAGACCGAGATCCGCGGCCTTGACCTGGTACTGCCACCACTGGTTCGCCCAGAGCATGGCGTTGTTCCAGTCGCCCTTGGCGGCAGCGGCCTCGGCCTTCTTGCGTGCATCCTTGGCGAACTCGAGCTGCGCGGTGGCATCCTCCACCAGAGCCACGACCGTCGGGAAGTCCTTGTAGTTGTGGCTGGTGATGAAGGCGACCACCTGGTCGATGACCTTCTGGGTCTCCAGATTGGTCTTGACCTGCTTCTCGTAGTCGGCCTTGGTGTAGGTGGTGCCTGCCTTCAGGGCCGCCTTCTCGGCCTTGTAGCCCTTCGGCTTGACCACCATGTACCCCTGCATCTCCAGATGCAGCGCCGAGCAGAACTCGGTGCAGTAGTAGGGATACACGCCCGCCTTCACGTTCTCGATGGTATAGGACGAAGTCTTGCCCGGCTCCATCGAGAACTGCACGTTGTGCCCGTACATCGCGAAGCCGTGGGTCTCGTCCTCGGCACGCTCGAGGTTGGTCAGATGGATCTTGACCGTATCACCCTCGACCGCCTCGATGATCTCGGGCGTGATGTGCGAGCGGATCACCGTACCGTAGACCTCGACCGTGCACTTGCCGCTGGCGTCACAGGTGCGCTCCATCTTCTCGCGACCCGCGCGCGTCTTGTACGGCGAGCGCTTGTCGGCATAGGCATCCCAGCCCGAACGGTAGCGGATGCCCGGCTTCAGCTTGTCGGCCTTGATGGCCACCGCATAGTGCGGCTCGCCCAGCGGCAGCGGCATGTCGTAGAGCAGCTGCATCTTCTCGCCGCTGATGTCGATCAGCTGGTGGTTCTGCGGATGCAGCGGTCCCACCGGATTGAAGCGATCGATGGCGAGCTTGTTCAGAGCCACCAGATACTTGCCGTCCGGCTTGACCGTGTCGCCCTCCATGGTCATGAGGTGACCGACGTTGTAGTGGATGGGCAGCTGGTCGAGCACCTTGCCCTTGCAGTAGTCCCACTTGGTGATCATGGAGTCCACGTAGATGGACGTGTAGGCCACGCAGGGCTTCGAATCGAACTGGGTGTGCAACGGACCCAGACCCACGTTCACCGAGGTGTGCAGGGCATCCTTCAGGGCGATGATCGGAATTCCGTAGGGATCCTTGCCCTCGAACTTGCGGTTCTTGATGGCCTTCTGGATCTTGTTCCAGTCATACACCCAGGTATGGCTGTCCAGCTTGCCGGAGACGACGATCTTGTCGCCGGTGGGCACCACGTCCACGCCGTGCGGGCTCTTGGGCTCGGGCACCAGATAGAGCAGTCCGTTGTCCACCGCCTCCTTGATGCTGATCAGCGTCATGCCGTTGACCTTGCGGCCGATCTTGCCGGCCTTGACCAGCTCCTCGGCCTTCTTCCAGTTGGTGATGTGCAGGAAGTCGGTGTCCTTGGAGGAGCAGCCGGCCTCGAACGGCGGACGACCGCGCTCGATGCCGCCCACATAGCGCTCGGTACAGAAGGAGTTGGTGAAGCCCCAGCCGTAGGTCGGCCCCTTGCCGGCGTCGGAAAGGTCCTGACTGTAGGGCGGCAGCTCGAAGGTGAAGGAAAGCTCGGGCTTGATCCGGCCTTCCTTGCGGTCGAACTTCCAGTAGGTCAGGCCGCCGCGATATTTCTCGTTGAACTCCGACAGGGGCACATAGCCCTTGTCCTTGTAGGGCGCGGCATACTGCGTGGCCTCCATTACGTACTCGGTATTCGGGGTCACGAAGGCGCCGCCGTGCTCGGAACGGAACAGGGGGTTGACGACGATCTGCTTGGTGACGAAGTCGTGCAGATCGATCACCGCGATCCTGGGATTGGCCTTGTCGTTGATGAAGAGATACTGGCCGTCGTAGTCGCCGTTGGTCTCGGACAATGCGGGATGGTGGGTGTCGCCATAGAGAATGTCCTTGCCGTCGATGCGTCCGCCCGCCAGCACCTTCTTGGATTCCTCGTCGTATCCGTAACCCTGCCAGGGCTCCGGCGTGAACACGGCGATGTACTTGAGGATGCGCATCGAGGGCACGCCGTAGACGATGACCTGTCCGCTCTGTCCGCCCGAGCTGAACACGATGTACTCGTCACGGCCGCCGCTCGGCGTATAGGTCTTGGCCGCCGCCAGGATGTCCTTCTCGGTCAGGCCGCGGCGTTTCATGACGTCCTTCAGCGTCTCCTGCGACCAGGCACCTCCCGCCGCACCCAGCAACAGGCCGGCACCCGCCAGGGCCGCCACCGCTGTCTTCAGTTTGGATTTCATTGGACAAACCTCCCGGTTCACGAAATGCGTTCGGCACGGACAGGGAACCCGCATCCTGCCCATGGGATCGCTGTGTGAGATGCCACAGCTGCGCACAGAGTATGTGGGATATGCCGGAGACGACCTTGATGCAGGTCAAAGGCGGGGCGGAAAGGCGGTGTCGTCCACCATCGGCAGACGAGCCATTCCCGCCCCGAACGACCGGATCCGGAATGCGTCACTCGTTGCCTGCCGCCGCCTGAGCCTCGGGCGGCTCGACGGCCTCGGCGTGGCGGCACTGGGGACAGACCTTCTCGGTGCCGCGCCGTTTGGTGGTCTTGAGCGTGAGCATCGGCCAGTCGCAGGACGGACAGGGCTCGGCCAGCGGCTCGTTCCAGACCGCGTACTTGCATTCCGGATAGGTGGAGCAGGAATAGAAGATCTTGCCGGAGCGCGAGCGGCGCTTGAGCATGGTGCCCTTGCCGCACTCGGGGCAGGGCACGCCGGTGTCCTCGGGCTTCTCCAGCGGCTCGATGTAGCGGCATTCCGGATAGCTGGAGCAGCCGATGAACTTGCCGTAGCGCCCGCGGCGGATGACGAGATCGCTGCCGCATTCGGGACAGGAGCGGCCCTCGAGCACCTCGGGCTTCGCCTCTTCGGCCGCCTCGCCCACGTTGCGGGTGTAGCCGCACTCGGGATAGCCGGAACAGCCGATGAAGCGACCGCGCCGCCCGAGCTTGATCTGCAGGGGCCTGCCGCACTCGGGACAGCATTCGTCCAGGGCCTCGGTCGTGACCTCGGCCCGGGTGACGGTGGCCTCCTTCTCCTTCACCAGGCGGATGAAGGGCTCCCAGAACTCGCGCAGCAGGGGTTTCCACTCGCGCTCGCCCCGGGCGATCTCGTCGAGATCGTCCTCGAGGGTGGCGGTGAAGTCGTAGTCCACATAGCGCGTGAAGTGCTCGGTGAGGAAATGGCTCACGATGCGCCCCACGTCGGTGGGCTGGAAACGGCGTTTCTCCAGCGTCACGTAGCCGCGCTGCTGCAGGGTGGAGATGATGGAGGCGTAGGTCGAGGGCCGGCCGATGCCGTATTCCTCGAGGGTGCGCACCAGGCTGGCCTCGGTGTATCGCGGCGGCGGCTCCGTGAAGTGCTGGTCGGTGCGCAGATCCTTCACGGGCACCTGCTCGCCTTCCTCGAGCGGGGGCAGCAGGCGGTTGTCGGGCTCGTCCTTCGCCTTCTCGTCGACGCCCTCCTGATAGACTGCCATGAAGCCGGGCTTGACCACGGTGGAACCGGTGGCCCGGAACAGGGCCTCGCCGGCGCGGAAGTCCACGCCCACGGTGTCGATGGTGGCGTGGATCATCTGGCAGGCCACCGTGCGCTTCCAGATCAGGTCATAGAGTTTGAACTGGTCGCTGGTCAGCCAGGGCTTGAGCGATTCCGGCGTCCGCATGGCGGAGGTGGGGCGAATGGCCTCGTGCGCCTCCTGGGCGTTCTTGGCCCGGGTCTTGAACGTGCGCGGCTTGCCGGGCAGGTTCTCCTTGCCGAAGCGCTCCGCGATCAGCGCACGCAGCTCGTCCAGTGCCTCGGCCGCCAGATTGACCGAATCGGTCCGCATGTAGGTGATGAGGCCGACCGAGCCCTCGCCGATGTCGATGCCCTCGTAGAGCTGCTGGGCCACACGCATGGTGCGGTTGGCGGAGAACCCCAGCTTGCGCGAGGCCTCCTGCTGCAGCGTCGAGGTGATGAAGGGGGCGGCCGGATTGCGGCGGCGCTGCTTGCGCTCGACCTTGACGACCTCGAGACGGCCTTCGGCGGCCTGGCGGACGGCGTCGGCGATCGCCCGGGCCCGGGCCTCGTCACCGATGTCGAACTGGCCCAGCTTCTTCCCTTCCCAGTGGGTCAGGCGCGCGCTGAACTCCTGGCCTTCCTTCTCGAGCAGGGCGTCGAGGGTCCAGTACTCGCGCGGCTCGAAGCGCTCGATCTCTTCCTCGCGCTCGACGATGAGACGCAGGGCGGGGCTCTGCACCCGGCCGGCCGACAGCCCGCGGCGGATCTTCTTCCACAGAAGCGGCGAGAGATTGAAGCCCACCAGATAGTCCAGCGCCCGGCGGGCCTGCTGGGCGTTGACCAGATCCATCGACAGCTCGCGCGGATGCTCCACTGCCTCCTGGATGGCGCGTTTCGTGATCTCGTGGAACACCACCCGCCGCACGTCCTTGCCCTCGAGCACGCCCCGTTCGCGCAGCAGCTCGGAGAGGTGCCAGGAGATGGCCTCGCCCTCGCGGTCCGGGTCGGTGGCGAGCAGCAGGGTGTCGGACCTGCGCATCGCCCTGGCGATGGCGTCGACGTGGCGGGCGTTCTTCTCGATGATCTCGTACTTCATCGCGAAGTCGTGCTCGGGGTCGACCGCGCCGCTCTTGGGCACGAGATCGCGCACATGGCCATAGGAGGCCATGACCTCGAAGCCGCGGCCGAGATACTTCTTGATGGTCTTCGCCTTGGCAGGCGATTCCACGATGACGAGTTGCTTGCTCATGCGGTCGTCGTCTTCCGGGGATGCTCCGCGTACGGGACGGGAGGAATGCCGGGACCGGTCCCGGCGCGGGACGTGAACCGGCTGCGGGCTAGTGCACCCGCGCGCCCGGCTCCTCGAACACCAGGTCCTCCATCCAGGCGTAGGCCGCTTCCTGGCCCGGCTGGTTGAACAGCACCATGAGGATGATCCACTTCAGCTGTTCCAGATCCACCTCGTCGGTGTCGAGCGCCATCACCCGGTCCAGGATGAGCTCCCGGGTGGCCGGATCCAGAATGCCGATCTGCTCGAGAAACATGAGGAAACCCCGGGCATCCACGTCCAGCCGCTCGCGCTCGAGCCGCGTGTGGACGCGGATCGCCTGCGCGGTCTCCAGGGCGGGAATGCCCGAATGGCGGTACTGGGCAAGGCTGTCGAGCCAGGCGAAGGACTTGTCGATCTCCTGACGGTCGAAGCCCGCCTCCAGAAGCTCGCTCTGCAGGGATTGCCGGTCGGGGCGCTGCTCCGTCTCCTCGTCCATGTAGTAGTTCTCGAACAGATAGAGCAGCACGTCGAGCATGCTTTCTTTCACTTCGTTACCTCGATTCTCAGGCGCGGGCATAGCGCCCACCGGGATGCGCGACCACGCATCCTTCCAGTTCCAGGATGAGCAGCATGGAGGAAAGCGCCTCGGGCGTCAATCCGCTCAAAACCACCAGCTCGTCGATGGAAACCGGATCATATCCAATGAAATCAAGCAGTTGTTTCTGTTCCGCGGTCAATTCCGCCGCCTCGGCCCGCCCTGTGGTCGGCGATTCCGATGCCGATGCCGTCGTCCGCTCCGGCTCCGCCAGCCCGCCCAGCAGGGCGCCGAGCTCCTCGACGATGTCCTGCCCGGTCTCGACCAGCTTGGCGCCTTCCCGGATCAGGCGGTGACAGCCGCGCGCGAGCGGATTGTGGATGGAACCCGGGATGGCGAATACCTCCCGCCCCTGCTCGGCGGCCAGCCGGGCCGTGATCAGCGAGCCGGACTGCAGTGCCGCCTCCACCACCAGCGTGCCCAGGGCGAGCCCGCTGATGATCCGGTTGCGGCGCGGGAAATGCCCGCCCCTGGGCGGCGTGCCGGGCGGGAATTCCGAGACCAGCGCCCCGCCGGCATCCACGATGCGGTGCGCCAGTGCCCGGTGCCGGGCGGGATAGATGCGGTCGATGCCGGTACCCATGACGGCCAGGGTGCGGCCGGCCTCGAGGGCGCCCGCATGGGCGGCGCCGTCGATGCCCATGGCCAGACCGCTGGTGACGACGAGTCCGGCCGCGGCCAGATGCGCGGCGAAGGCCCGGGCGTTGCGGAGGCCGTCGCGGGTCGGATGCCGGCTGCCCACGATGGCCACCTGCGGCAGGGAGAGCAGGCCGGGATCTCCTGTCACCCACAGCACCAGCGGCGGGTCGGGCAGCTCGCGCAACAGCGGGGGATAGTCGGGATGGTGCCAGTGCAGCAGGTGGTGGTCCGGTGCCTGCGCCCAGGCCAGGGCGGCCTCGACCGCCGCCGGATCCACGGCCGCCAGGGCCTCGCGCAGGGCCGGCGGCGGCGCCGCCACCAGCGCCGCGACATCCGGCGCCTCACCGGCGGCCTCGAGCAGCGCGCGGGGACCGATGCCCGGCGACAGGGCCAGATGCAGCCAGGCGGCCAGCTCCTCCATGACGGTATGTTGCCTTCCCGTTCTCATACGCGAAGGGCCCGGCAGAACCGGGCCCTTCGGACAATCCCGTGGATCGAGGTCATTCGGGGGCGGCCACCTTGTCCAGCACGTGCATGGGGCGCACGGCTTCCATGACCAGGCCGAAACTCACCTTGTCGAAGGTCCGGAACACCAGCAGCAGCCCGGCCTCCTCGTCCGGCAGCCGCACCTTGCCGCCGGCCACCGGGTCCTCGATCTCCGCACCCGCCTGCAGCACGCGCAGCACGTGGCCGGGTTCGAGCCCCTCCCGGGCGCCCCGGTTGATGACCACCACCTGATACTGGCCGATCTGCGAGACGCCGTCCATCACCGAGATGATCTGCCCCTCGATGGCGTCCTTCGGCGCGTGCGGGAAGAAGCTGGCGCTGAGCTCCTCGGTGTTCTGCGGCAGCAGCCGGTCGCCGATGGCCACCTCGCGGGTGGTGCGCTCGAGCCGCAGCGTGGCCGGATCGCCGAACCGTTCCACGCTGGCCGAACCGCGAAACTCCGCGGCATAGCCCAGCACTTCACCCGTCACCGGATCCACGTAGGGATCGCCGGGCTCGAAGAGGTCGTAGCGGCCATGGTCGGGGTCGATGCCGCGGGCGTAGACGCGGTCACCCGCGCCGGTCACGATGTGCTCGTCGGGCGAGGCCACCACATAGGCCGCCCGGGCCATGTCCTGCTCGCCCACGACCAGCGGCCGGCTCAGGAACTGCCGGATGGCGTCGACGGGGATGGCCGGTATGGCCTGCCGGATCGGCTCGACGCGGATGCGCGGGGACAGCTTCACGGTCGGGTGTCCGCCGCCGCGCTGCAGCCTGAGCTGCGGCCTGCCGTCCACCCAGGTCAGATAGATCACGTCGCCCGGATAGATCAGGTGGGGATTCTCGATCTGGGGATTGACGTACCAGATCTCCGGCCACAGCCAGGGATCCCGGAGGAAGCGCTTCGAGATGTCCCAGAGGGTGTCCCCCCTCTTCACGACATAGCGTTCGGGATGGTCCGGATTGAGCACCACATCCCCGGCCCAGACCGGCCAGGCCAGCAGGGCGGCCAACAGCAAGGCGAGCAATTTCCTGATCATCTGCATTCCCTTTGCAAAGCGGTGGCCGGCACGGACCGGCCAATCCCCGACCTTTCCCGGGTGGAAAAGCGGGCGCGACATCCTTATTATCGCGCTCAGGGAGCGGTACTTTAGCAATATCGACAGGGCGTTGAAAGAAAATCCGCATCCCCGCCCGGATTTGTGACGAGGCACACATGGCCAGGCTCGAGATCCTCCATTTCCCCGATCCCCGGCTGCGCAAGCGCGCCCTTCCGGTGACCGAGTTCGACGACGACCTGAAGAAACTGGTCGGGGACATGTTCGAAACCATGTACGCCGCGCCGGGCATCGGTCTGGCCGCCACCCAGGTGGACGTGCACAGGCGTGTCATCGTGATCGACATCAGCGAGGACCGCAACCAGCCCCTGGTGCTGATCAATCCCGAGATCCTCTCCCGCGAGGGCGTCGAAGAGATGGACGAGGGCTGCCTGTCCGTGCCCGGCATCTACGAAAAGGTCCGGCGCGCGGAGCGCATCCGCTACCGGGCCCAGGACCTGGAGGGGGAGCCCTTCGAGGCCGAGGCCGACGGCCTGCTGGCCGTGTGCATCCAGCACGAGATCGACCACCTCGACGGCAAGCTGTTCGTCGACTATCTCTCCAACCTCAAGCGCCAGCGCATCCGCAAGAAGCTGGAGAAGGCCCGGCGCCAGCAGTCGCCCGCCACACCGGCCCGCCAGGCCGAGCCCGTCATCTGAGCCACGCCCTTGAGACTCGTCTTCGCCGGAACCCCCGAGTTCGCCGTCCCCTCGCTCGAGGCCCTGCTCGAGAGTCCGCACGACCTGGTGGCCGTCTACACCCAGCCCGACCGGCCAGCCGGCCGCGGGCGCCGGCTGACGCCCAGCCCGGTCAAGCGCCTGGCGCTCGCGGCCGGGGTGCCGGTGGAACAGCCGAAGAGCCTGCGCGACCCGGAAGCCGTGCGGCGACTGGCGGCCTACCGCCCCGACCTGATGGTGGTCACCGCCTACGGGCTGCTGCTGCCGCGCGAGGTGCTGGAGATCCCGAAGCGCGGCTGCGTCAACGTCCATGCCTCGCTGCTGCCGCGCTGGCGGGGCGCCGCGCCCATCCAGCGCGCCATCCTGGCCGGCGATCGTGAAACCGGGATCACGCTGATGCAGATGGAGGAAGGGCTCGACACCGGCCCCATGCTGGCCCAGGCGGCCCTTCCGATCGGCGCGACCGAGACCGCCGGCGAACTCCACGACCGGCTGGCGGCGCTCGGCAAGTCCCTGCTCGCGGAACGGCTCGACGAGATCCTCTCGGGCGCCCTCGAGCCCGAACCCCAGGACGAGGCAGCCGCCACCTATGCCGGCAAGCTCAGCAAGCAGGAGGCCGAGCTCGACTGGCGGCAGGATGCCGACCGCCTCCTGCGCGCCATCCGCGCCTTCAATCCCTGGCCGGTGGCCTGGACCCGCCTGGGCGAGGAAACCCTGCGCATCTGGCGGGCCGAACCCGCCGAGTCCTGCCCGGCCGAAGCCGAACCCGGCGAGGTGGTCGGCGCCGACCGCCGCGGCGTGACCGTGCGCACCGGGGACGGCTGCCTGACCCTGACCGAGGTCCAGCTGCCCGGGGGCCGCCGCATCCACGGGCGTGATCTCGCCAATGCCCGCCCCCTGGAGGGCGTGCGCCTTGGCTGAGGCCGGGGCCGAGCTGCGCCTGGTCACCGCCCGCCTGCTGCTGCGCGTCCTCGAGAAGGGAGAATCGCTGGCCCGCCTGCTGCCCGCGGGCCTCGAGCCCCTCGACCCGCGCGACCGCCCCCTCGCCCAGGCCCTGCTCTACGGCACCCTGCGTCATCTGTTCCGCTACCGCCCTCTGCTGCAGCGCCTGCTGAAACGTCGCCCGAAGGCCCGCGACCGCATCATCGAGGCGCTGCTGCTGATCGGCTTCGAACAGCTCGCCGCCCTCGAGGTCGCCCCGCACGCCGCCATTCATGCCACGGTGGAGGCCGTCCGCGCCAGCGGCCGGCCCTGGGCCGCCGGCCTGGTCAACGCCGTGCTGCGCCGCTTCCAGCGCGAGGGCGAGCGGCTTCTGGCAACGCTGGCCCGGGAGAACGAGGAGGTGGCCTGGAACCACCCGCGCTGGTTCATCGAGCGGCTGCGTGCCGACTGGCCGGCGCAGTGGCAGGCCATACTCGCGGGCAACGACGCCCCGCCGCCGCTGTTTCTGCGCGTCAACCGCCGGCGGACGACGCCCGAGGCCTGTCGGGACAGGCTGGAGGCGGCCGGCATCGAGGCGCGCCCGTTGCCCGACTACCCCGATGCGCTCTGGCTGCCGCAACCCGTGCCGGTGGAACGCCTGCCGGGCTTCGAAGAAGGGTTCTGTTCGGTACAGGACGTGGCGGCCCAGCTCGCCGCCCGCCTGCTCGACCCGCAGCCCGGCGAGCGGGTGCTCGACGCCTGCGCCGCGCCGGGCGGCAAGGCCGCGCACCTGCTCGAGATCCAGCCGGAGCTGGCGACGCTGGTCGCGCTCGACCGCGACCCCGAGCGCGCCAGCGGCATCGAGCACACCCTGAAGCGGCTGGGACTCGGAGCCGAAGTGCGTGTCGCGGACGCCGCCCGGCCCGAGACCTGGTGGGACGGCGTGCCCTTCGATCGCATCCTGCTGGATGCGCCCTGCTCCGCGACCGGCGTCATCCGCCGCCATCCCGACATCAAGGTGCTGCGCCAGGCCGACGACATCAACCGCC
>JALVEM010000074.1 GCA_027030825.1 Thiohalobacter sp. | reverse complement strand
CGGGCAAGTACAACGTGCACAACAAGATCACCCGCTCGGAGGGCACCAGCCACTGACAGGCTGTTGAAAAACTGCTGTGCATCACGACGTTTTCAGCATCTCCCTGACGCCACAGAACCAGAACGCAGAGAACGCAGAGACGCAGAGGGCGCAGAGAGTTTTTGTTCTTGTTTTTCGTGTAACTACCCACGGCTGTATCGTACGAACCCCCTGGAATTCTCAAACAGTGCGCCCGTCATCCCGGCCGGAGTACTATCCTTGCGCCCGTCATCCCGGCTGGAGCCTAAACCATACCACTGTCATCCCGGCCGGAGCGAATAACCTTACCCTCGTCATCCCGGCTGGAGCGAATAACCTTACCCTCGTCATCCCGGCCGGAGCGAAGCGGAGAGCCGGGATCCAGAAAAACGGGCTGCGACGTTCTGATGTCGGTGGCTTTGTCGTCGAGATCCCGCATCTTCGCACCGCTTAGCGGTGCTTCGTGCGGGATGACGGGAATGGAGGGCTTAGCGGTGCTTCGTGCGGGATGACATATAAGTAAGGCTCCGCGGTGCTCCGTGCGGGATGACGTGTTTGAAGGGATTCGCGGTGCTTCTCGTGCGGGATGACGGAGATGAGTTTTGTCATCTCGTCCAGGGCCATGAAATGGCCACTTGGAAGAATCAATATTGGCTCTCTGCGCCTCTGCGTTCTCTGCGTTCTGGATCAGAGTCGTCTTCTGAATCAGATGCGCCCAGAAATATCCCCTCATCCGGGCCTGCCGTCGACGCGCGGGCGCAGCAGCATCAGTGTGTAGTGATAGACGAAGATCGCAAAGGCGACGATCCAGCCGGCGCCTGCGAGCAGAATCCAGAACACATAGCCCGCAGGCCACAGCACCGGGCCGGCCACGCGCAGCAGCGCGGAGAAGTTCGCCAGCACGAACGCGATGGTCATGGCCTTCGGCGGCAGCATCGGTCGGCCGGTGTGGCCCAGGGTGACACGGGCCATCATGCCCAGGGTCGTGACCCCGATCGCACCCACGGTGAAAGCATGTTCTGCGGGCGAGAGCGGCATCCAGCCCAGCTCGGCAATCCCGCGCAGCAGCAGCGAGAGCGCCAGCCAGGCGTACCCGGTGACCAGTACCCAAAGAATGGGGATGCGCCAGACACCGCGATGATACCAGCCGGCCAGACGGATCGCCTGCAGACCGCCAAGAACAAGAGCCGCGACAGCCGCCAGCGGTGTCGCATCGACGAGATGCAGCAGAACGAGCAGCAGCGTGAACGCCAGCGTCCCCTTCTCCACCCAGGATCGTGTCAACGGCTCGGCCCCCGCCACCGCCACGCGAATGAAGAAGGGCATGACGCGGCCTGCGATCAGCAGGAGCAGGACCAGCACCAGATCCATCATGAACTGCATGCCCAGGCGTCCCGTCTGGGCAAGCGCCAGCGCCTCGAGATGCATCAGGCCGTTGGCCACCGCCATCAGCAGCAGAATGACGGGCAGGATGTAGTTCACCCGGTTCTCGACGCCGCGCAGCGCAGGCAGCAGGGAAAAGGCCAGCACCGGCAGGAAGGCCAGATCCACGACGGCGACGACGACAGGCGGGATGCCCGGCAGCCAGGGCAGCAGACGTCCGGCCAGCCAGAGGGCCGCCAGCAGGGCCAGCGGCGGTCCGGACGGCGTCGGCCGCCCTGTCCAGTTGCGCACGGCGGTCAGCAGAAACCCGGCCACGATCGCCACCGTGTATCCGAACAGCATCTCGTGGGCGTGCCAGCCGATGCGTCCGTAGTAATCCCCGGCGGCGAGCTCGCCGTGCCAGGTCGCCAGCCAGATCAGGATCAGTACCGGCGCGGCCAGGCCGCCCAACAGGAAGAAGGGGCGAAATCCGAGTGCGAAGGGCTGCCACTTGCCGGATACGGTCATGCGGACATCCAGTCCTCAGGGTTCTCGATGCTTCCCGGAAATTCATTATCGGAATCCTCGGGTATGGTCGGCCTTGATGCCGGTCAATCGGTCAGGACCCGCCGGAATAAAGCCGAGGGAAAAGGTGCCGATAACACCGAATGCATGGCACAGGGGCCATGCATGCCACCAGCCAAGTCGGGAGGACATAACGAATGACCTATCGGAATGCACGCTTCGGTCCACGCATCGGCCAGTACATGGGCAAGCCCATCTTCAAGAGCATCGACACGCCGGAAGGGCATTACGAATTCGACCGGATCGCCAGCTACCAGGACGACGGCTATCCGCTGGACCAGCTCGGTGGCAACGAGATCATGTATCCGGAAGGCGTGGTCTACCGGCGCACGGGATGAAGCCGGGCCTGGCCAGGGAGGGCCGGCCGGAATTCAAAGCACCTTCGAGAACCGCCGCTCGCCGGCCGCCTCGAGATAGCGGTCGAACGGCATGCAGACGTTGCGGATCATCAGCCGCCCCACCGGCAGCACCCGGATGCGATCGGCATCCAGCTCGATGAGCCCGTCTGCCTGCAGCGGCTGCAGGGCCTCGAGCGCATCGGCGAAATAGTCGGCGAAATCGATCCCGTATCTGCGCTCGATGTCCGGAATGTCGAGCTCGAAATTGCAGATCAGGCGGGTGATGACGTCTCGCCGCAGGCGGTCGTCCTCGTTCAGGCGGATGCCGCGGAACACCGGCAGCTCGCCGGCATCGATCCTCTCGTAGTATTTCTCCAGCGCCTTCTCGTTCTGGCTGTAGGTGTCCCCCACCTTGCTGATGGCGGTTGCGCCCATGGCGACGAGATCGCAGTCCGCGTGGGTGGAATACCCCTGGAAGTTGCGGTACAGGGTGCCTTCGCGCTGGGCCACGGCCAGCTCGTCGTCAGGACGGGCGAAGTGATCCATGCCGATGTAGACGTAACCGGCCTGCGTGAGCTGTTCGATGCTGTGGCCCAGGATCCTCAGCTTCTCGGCCGGACTGGGCAGGGCCGCCTCGTCGATCTGGCGCTGGGTCTTGAACATCTGCGGCAGGTGGGCGTAGTTGAAGATGGAGATGCGCGCGGGTTGCGCCTGGATGATCTTCTCCAGCGTACGCGAGAAGCTGGCCACGCTCTGGTGCGGCAGGCCGTAGATGAGATCCACGCTGGTGGAACGGAACCCCTCGCGCCGGGCGGCCTCGAGCACGGCGAAGGTTTCCGCCTCGCTCTGGATGCGGTTGACCGCCTTCTGCACCACCGGGTCGAAGTCCTGCACGCCGAGGCTGATGCGGTTGAAGCCCAGTTCGCGCAGCAGGGCGATGGTGCCCGCGTCGGCCTCGCGGGGATCCACCTCGATGGAGTATTCCCCGGAATCGTCGTCCAGCAGCCGGAAATGGCGGCGCGTGACCGCCATCAGCTCGCGCATCTGGTCGTGGCTGATGAAGGTCGGGGTGCCGCCGCCCCAGTGGAGCTGTTCCACGGGTCGCTCTGCGTCGAACAGCGCCGCCTGCATGCGGATCTCCTCGAACAGGCGTTCCAGATAGGGCGCGGCGCGCTTGCGGTTCTTCGTGACGATCTTGTTGCAGGCGCAGTAGAAACAGACGGTGTCGCAGAAGGGGATGTGGAAATAGAGCGACAGCGGCCCGCCGCGTGCGTTGCTCTCGGCCGCGGCCTGCCGGTAGTCCTCGGCGGTGAAGGCCTCGGTGAACTGGACCGCGGTGGGATACGAGGTGTAGCGGGGACCGCTGGTGTCGTATCGCCGGATCAGTTCGGGGTCGAATTCGAGTTCCTGGTACATGCTTGAAGGCTACGCCCATCGGCAATCGAGGTCCATGACCTGGCTCACTCTTCCTCTTCGACATTCAACCCCTTGCGGTGCGTGGCATTGATGATCACCAGCAGCTGCTTGAACGGCAGCAGGCGGTCGTCGACGTTTTTGACCATTTTCATGAAGGGGAGATCCCGGTCCTCGAACCGGTAGGTGCCCGCGGCCATGCGGTCGCGGAGCCCGCGCACGTGCTGTTCGAGCTCGTCGAGAAACTTGAGCGCCTCGCCCATGGAATCCTCGTCGTATTCCGCGGCGGCGCGCAGGTCCTCGATCTCGAACAGCGCGTTGTCGATCAGGGAGACGTATTCCTCGGCCGTCTTCGGCCGCAGATCCTTGGTCTTGATGTTCGTGTTCATGCGCATCCTCCGGCCTTGCGTTGGAATGCTTCCCGATGGCGACGCACTTCCTCGGCCGTGAGCAGGAAGACGCCCTCGCCGCCCTGCTCGAACTCCGGCCACAGGAAGGGCACCTGCGGATAGGCGGCGAGCAGCGCCTCGGCGCTGGCGCCCACTTCCACCACGAGGATGCCGTTGTCCGTCAGCCGGTCGGCGGCACCGGCCAGAATCCGGTGCACGAGCTGCAGGCCGTCCTCGCCTCCGGCCAGGCCCATGACCGGCTCGTGGCGGTATTCGGGCGGCAGCCCGGCCAGCGTCTGCTCGTCCACGTAGGGCGGATTGGAGACGATCACATCATACCTTTCCCCGGGGTCGTCGGGATAGAGGTCGGCCTGGATCAGCCGGACCCGGTCGCCCACGCCGTGCCGCTCGACATTGATCCGGGCCACCTCAAGCGCCTCCGCGGAGAGATCGGTGGCGTCCACCCGAGCCTGGGGCAGCCAGACTGCGGTGGCGATGGCGATGCAGCCGCTGCCGGTACAGAGATCCAGCACCCGATGCACGCGATCCGGATCG
>JALVEM010000073.1 GCA_027030825.1 Thiohalobacter sp. | reverse complement strand
GCGCCCTGGCAGATCGCGGACGGTATCGCGGAAGGCGGCGTCTCGGGCGTGGTGTTCAGCGACCGGGTGGAGATCCTCACGGGCATCACCCAGGGCTGCACACCGATCGGCGAGACACACACCATCACCCGAGCCGAGCGCCATCTCGTCGAGGAGATCGACGGCCGACCGGCCCTGGACGTCTTTCACGAGGAGATCGGGGAAATCCTGGCCCGCAACCTGCGGCGGGTGGCCGGCTATGTGTTCGTGGGCTTTCCGCAGCGCGGGAGCGACACGGCCGACTATCTGGTCCGCAACCTGCTCGGTGTGGATCTGGAGCGGCGCGTGCTGGCCGTCAGCGAAGAGGTGACGCCCGGCCAGCCGATCCTGTTCTGCCGACGCGACGGCACCAGCGCCTGGGAAGACCTGCAGCGGATGCTCGAGGATCTGGCCCGACGCCTCGATGGCGCCCCGCCGGCCGGCGGACTCTACTTCTCCTGCCTCGGGCGGGGCCGGGAGATGTTCGGTGAGGAAGGCCGGGAGCTGCGGGCCATCCGTGACCGGCTCGGCGAGTTTCCGCTCGCGGGCTTCTTCGCCGGCGGCGAGATCCACCGCGACCGTCTCTACGGCTATACTGGCGTGCTCGTCCTGTTCCGGTAGGTTTGAGCCCATGGAAAAACGCCCGCTCGGAGACACCGGCATCGAGGTCAGCGTGATCGGCCTCGGCACCATGACCTACGGCGAACAGAACACGCCGGAAGAGGCCTTCGCCCAGCTCGATCTCGCGCTCGAGCGCGGCGTGAACCTCATCGACACCGCCGAGCTGTATGCCATCCCGCCCCGTCCCGAGACCTGTGGGCGCACCGAGGAGATCATCGGCGACTGGCTGACACAGCGCGGCAACCGGGACCGGGTCGTGATCGCCACCAAGATCGCCGGTCCCGGCCCCGACTGGATTCCCTGGATCCGCGGCGGCCGGACCCGTTTCGACCGCCGCCACATCCGGAAGGCCCTGGACGGCAGCCTGCGGCGCCTGCGCACCGACTACGTGGATCTCTATCAGCTGCACTGGCCGGAAAGGCGCACCAACTACTTCGGCCAGCTCGGTTACACGCCGGCAGAGGACGAGTTCACCCCCTTCGAGGAAACGCTCGAGGCGCTGGCCGAGGAGATCGAGCGGGGCCGCATCCGGGCCTGGGGACTTTCGAACGAGACCCCCTGGGGCACCATGCGCTTCATCGCCGCCGCCGAGCGCCTGGGCCTGCCGAAGCCGGCCAGCGTACAGAACCCCTACAATCTGCTCAATCGCAGTTACGAGATCGGCATGGCCGAGGTTTCATGGCGCGAGGGCTGCGGCCTGCTGGCCTACTCGCCGCTCGGCTTCGGCGTGCTCAGCGGCAAGTATCTGGGCGGCGCCCGGCCGCCCGGCGCCCGCCTCACGCTGTTTCCCGACTACACCCGCTATTCCGGCCCGGAGGCCGAGGCCGCCACCGAGGCCTATGTGCGCCTGGCGCGCCGCCACGGGCTGGATCCTGCGCAGATGGCGCTGGCCTTCGTGAATTCGCGCCCCTTCCTGACCAGCACCCTGATCGGCGCCACCACGCTCGAGCAGCTCGAGACCAACCTCGGCAGCGCGGAACTCGAACTCCCGGATGCGGTGCTGGAGGAGATCGAGGCCATTCACCGCCGCCACCCCAACCCGGCGCCCTGATGTCACATCACCCGATACCCGCGCCGTTCGAGCCGTTTCACTTCATCGGGGCCATAGGGAACGAACTCGATGAAACCGGGCATGTCCGCGGGTGTCAGCCCCAGCGACTCCATGCGGGTGAGGCAGGCCTTGATCTCCACCACACCGAAGGCGTCCAGCCGCGCCGCCAGATCCACCAGCTCGCGATTCCCGGCATAGTGCTCGCGGGCGAAATGCGCGAGTTCCGGCCCGTGCAGAACGATGGCGATGGCAGGCGACTGGCCCGGCGGCCGGGGGCCGTCGGCCACCGCCTCGAGGCGGCGCAGAAGCGCGAGCAGCCGCTCGGGATCGTGCACGCTGATGTCGTAGACGGTGGGTTCGCCGATGCCGGGCAGCGCACGGGGCCCGGCCTCGCCGGGAGTCGCAGCGGGCAACTGGACCGGCCGACCGGGCGCCTGGGGCTCGTGCGGGACCAGGCCGCCGAAGCGCAGGCCCAGCAGCAGGGCCAGGGTGAGGCCGGCGATGCCCAGTCCGACCCCCCGCCATGTCTGACGACGAAACATACCAGAGAGTATAATGCATCGGATGGGCACCATCCCCCCATGATCCGGAAGGCTTTTTGTTCGTGGACCACGCAATGGATCCTGAGAATCCCCGGCGCGCAATCGGCATCTGGCTGCTGGTGCTGTGCGCGATGGTGTTTCTGATGGTGATCCTGGGCGGGCTCACCCGCCTGACGGGTTCCGGACTCTCGATGGTGGAATGGAACCCCATCTTCGGTATCCTGCCGCCGCTCGACCATGCCGAATGGGAACGCGTGTTCGCGCTCTATCGCGAATCTCCGGAATACCGGCTCGTCAATCCCGGCATGGATCTGGCGGGGTTTCAGGCCATCTACTGGCTGGAATACTTCCATCGCCTGTTCGGTCGCCTGATCGGCGTGGCCTTCCTCGTGCCCTTCCTCGTCTTTCTCCGGCGCGGCATGCTGCGCCGCGACGATCTGCCCCGGCTGCTCGGCATGTTCCTGCTCGGGGGGCTGCAGGGCCTGATCGGCTGGTACATGGTGAAAAGCGGCCTGGTGGACGACCCGCATGTCAGCCAGTACCGGCTGGCCCTGCATCTGCTGACCGGGGTGCTCATCTACGGCTACATCTACTGGACCGCGCTCCACTACCTGCGCGGCCGGGCGACCGCGTCACCCGCACCGGGCGCCTGGCCGTTCCGGCTCGCCGTGGCCCTGGTCTTCCTGACCATGGGCGCCGGCGCCCTGGTCGCGGGCCTGAAGGCCGGGCATGCCTTCAACACCTTCCCGAAGATGGCCGGCGAGTGGGTCCCCGATTTCCTGTTTCCGAGATCGCCCTGGTGGATCAATCTGTTCGAGGACCACGCCACGGTGCAGTTCCAGCACCGGGTGCTGGGTCTGGTCACCGGACTGGTGCTGCTCTCCACCGCGGTGCTTCGCTACCGGCTCGCTGGCACGCACATGCGGCCCTGGCTGGCGGCGCTGGGCGTGATGGCGATCGTCCAGCCCTCCCTGGGGATCGCCACGCTCGTGCTGCAGGTGCCCATCGCCCTGGCCTCGCTGCATCAGGCCGGCGCCCTGGTGCTCATGACCCTGGTGCTGCACCTGCTCCACCTCACCCGCCACCCGCACCCGGTCGGCGGTGTTCAGGCACACGACCCCGGCGGGACACTCGCCACCGGCGCCCCGCGACATGGAGAAGCGGCATGACCACGAACCCGCCCGATCCGGAGACCCTGGTCACGCGCACCCTGGATCTCGCCTCGCTCCCGGACATCGCGGTCCGCGCCATGCAGCTCATCAACGACCCGTTGTCGTCCGCCAGCGACCTGGGCGAGCTGATCTCGGAGGATCCGGCGCTCACCGCGCGTCTGCTGCGCATCGCCAACAGCGCCTTCTACGGCTTCCCTTCCCGCATCGACACGGTCTCGCGCGCCATCACCGTCATCGGGACGCTGGAGCTGCTCGACCTGGTGCTGGCCATGACGGTCATGGAACGCTTCGCCGGCCTGCCCGTCGAGCTCGTGGACATGGAGAGCTTCTGGTCCCACAGCCTGCACGCGGCGCTGCTCGCCCGGCTGCTCGCGACCCGCAAGCGGGCGCCCGAGCGCGAGCACTATTTCATCGCCGGCCTGCTGCACGACATCGGCACCCTCGTGCTCTGCCTCCAGCTCCCGGAACCGATGCGCGAGATCCTGGAACAGGCAGCCCGGGAGAACCGGCCGCTGCACGAGATCGAACGGGAGCGTCTGGGCTACCATCACGGCGAGGTGGGCGCGGCCCTGCTGCGCCACTGGCAGCTGCCCGAGACGCTCGCGCAGACCGCGCGCTGGCATCACGAACCCGGCGGCACCGAGGCATTCCCCATGGAGATCGCCAGCGTGCATCTGGCCGACATCTTCGCCTGCATCGACGACCATCCGGCCACGCACATCGGCCGGATACCGCCCCTGCATTCGCCCTGCTGGGACAGGATGGGGCTCTCGCTCGGGGCGCTGGACGAACTCATGGAAGAAGCGGCGCGCCAGTTCGAGGACGTGCGGCACCACCTGCTGCCGAGCAGAGGGCACGCGGCATGACCGATCTGCTGGTGAATCTGGGCGGCCTGCTGGCGATCGCCTTCATCGTCTGGTGGTTCTGGCTGTCGAAATCCTGAATCTCAGCGGTCCGGCCGGAAGCGCCGCAGACGGCTGGCGTTGCTGACCACCGTGACCGACGAGGCCGCCATGGCCGCGCCGGCGATCATGGGATTGAGCAGCAGCCCGAACAGCGGATAGAGCGCCCCGGCCGCGACCGGAATGCCGAGCGCGTTGTAGAAGAAGGCGAAAAAGAGATTCTGCCGGATGTTGCGCACCGTGGCGCGGGAGAGCTCGATGGCGTCGAGCACCGGCAGCAGCGCGTTGCGCATGAGCGTGATGTCGGCCGCCTCGATGGCCACGTCGGTGCCGCTGCCCACGGCGATGCCCACGTCGGCCCGGGCCAGCGCCGGCGCATCGTTGAT
>JALVEM010000072.1 GCA_027030825.1 Thiohalobacter sp. | reverse complement strand
TGTACGTGACGCCGAAGATGGAGGTGATGACGCTCGCCGACCTCTCCAGCGTCTGGCTGCTGGTGGACGTCTTCGAGCGCCAGGCCGACTGGCTGCGGGTCGGCATGCCCGCCGAGATGGATCTGCCCTATCTGCCGGGACGCACCTGGGAGGGCGAGGTCGAGTTCGTCTATCCCACGCTCGATCCCCGGACCCGCACGATGCAGGTTCGGGTGCGATTTCCCAATCCCGACGAGAAGCTCAGGCCGGACATGTACGCCAACGTGCGTCTCTACGGCGGACCGAAGGACGACGTGCTCATGATCCCGCGCGAGGCCCTGATCCGAACCGGCGACATGGAGCGGGTCATCATCGCGCTCGGCGACGGAAAATTCACCGCCCGCGAGGTGCGCGCCGGCATGGAATCCGGCGACTGGGTGGAGATCCTCGCGGGATTGCACGAGGGCGAGACGGTGGTGACCTCCGGCCAGTTCCTGATCGACTCCGAGGCCAGCATCAAGGGTAGCATCCAGCGTCTGGAAGGCGGGGATGCGCAGGCGGGCCACGGCGATCATGACGGCGGGCAGGGCCCGGTCACGGGCATGGGCACGGTGCAGGCGGTCGATCCCGAGGCGCATGTGGTCACGCTTGCGCACGAGCCGATCGAGGCGCTGGGCTGGCCGTCCATGACCATGGACTTCCATGTCGCCGACGGCGTGGACCTCTCCGGTCTCGAAACCGGGCGGACGATCCACTTCACGCTCGAAAGACAGGACGGCGGTTGGGTGATCACCATGATCCATGTGATGGACGAGGCGGAGGAGGGCGCGCCATGATCGCCAACCTCATCCGCTGGTCCATCCACAACCGGTTTCTGGTGCTCCTGCTCACCGCCATCCTCGTCGGCTGGGGCATCTACGCGGTGCGCAGCACGCCGCTGGACGCCATTCCGGATCTTTCCGACGTGCAGGTGATCATCAAGACCACCTACCCGGGGCAGGCGCCGCAGGTGGTCGAGGACCAGGTGACCTATCCCCTCACCACCACCATGCTGTCGGTGCCCAAGGCCACCGTGGTGCGCGGCTATTCCTTCTTCGGGGATTCCTACGTCTACATCCTGTTCGAGGACGGGACCGATCTCTACTGGGCCCGTTCCCGGGTGCTGGAGTACCTGAGCCAGGTGCAGAGCCGGCTGCCGCCCGGCGCCACGCCGGCGCTGGGTCCGGACGCCACCGGCGTGGGCTGGGTGTTCGAGTATGCCCTGGTCGACCGGACCGGCAGGCACGACATCTCGCAGCTGCGCAGCCTGCAGGACTGGTTCCTGAAGTTCGAGCTGCAGACGGTGCCCGGGGTGGCCGAGGTGGCCACCGTGGGCGGCATGGTGAAGCAGTATCAGGTGGTGGTCGATCCCAACCGCCTGCGCGCCTACAACCTGCCCATCGCTCGTATCCGCCAGGCCATCCAGCGGGCCAACCAGGAGGTCGGCGGCTCGGTGATCGAGATGGCCGAGGCCGAGTACATGGTGCGTGCCACGGGCTACATCCAGGGAATCGAGGACCTGAAGAAGATCCCGCTCGGGTTCAACGAGCACGGCACGCCGGTGCGCCTGGAGGATGTCGCCGAGATCCGGCTCGGCCCCCAGCTGCGGCGCGGCATCGCCGAGCTCAACGGCGAGGGCGAGGTGGTCGGCGGCATCGTCATCATGCGCTGGGGCGAGAACGCGCTGGCCACCATCCGCGGCGTCAAGGCCAGGCTGGCCGAGCTGCAGCGCAGCCTGCCCGAGGGTGTGGAGATCGTCACCACCTACGACCGTTCCGGACTCATCGAGCGTGCCGTGGAAACCCTGCAGGGCAAGCTCGTCGAGGAATTCATCGTCGTGGCGCTGGTGTGCGCCGTGTTCCTGTTCCACCTGCGCTCGGCGCTGGTCGCCGTCATCAGCCTGCCGATCGGCATCCTGGCGGCCTTCATCGTCATGCACGCCCAGGGCATCAACGCCAACATCATGTCGCTGGGCGGCATCGCCATCGCCATCGGCGCCATGGTGGATGCGGCCATCGTCATGATCGAAAACGTGCACAAGCACTTCGAGCACGAGCAGGTCACCGACGAGAACCGCTGGGAGATCATCGCCCGGGCCTCGGCGGAAGTGGGGCCGGCGCTGTTCTTCTCCCTGCTCATCATCACCCTGAGCTTCCTGCCGGTGTTCACGCTCGAGGCCCAGGAGGGGCGGCTGTTTGCACCGCTGGCCTACACCAAGACCTATGCCATGGCGGCGGCCGCCGGCCTGTCCGTGACCCTGGTGCCGGTGCTCATGGGCTATTTCATTCGCGGGCACATCCTGTCGGAGGACCGGAATCCCGTGAACCGGATGCTGATCGCCGGCTACCGGCCGCTCATCGACTGGGTGCTGCGCATGCCCTGGGTGGTGCTGCTGGTCGCCGTTCTGGCGGCGGCCTCCATGATCTGGCCGCTGACCGGGTGGTATCCGCTCAAGGGAAAGATCGGTTCCGAGTTCATGCCGCCGCTGGACGAGGGTGATCTGCTCTACATGCCCACCACCTTTCCGGCGCTCTCGATCGGCAAGGCGCAGCAGCTTCTGCAGCAGACCAACAAGCTCATCATGACGGTGCCCGAGGTGAAGAGCGCCTTCGGCAAGATCGGCCGGGCCGAGACGGCCACCGATCCGGCGCCGCTGACCATGATCGAGACCACCATCCTGCTCAAGCCGCGCGAGGAATGGCGCGAGGGCATGACCATCGAGAAGATCAAGGAGGAACTCAACCGGGTGGTCAAGGTGCCCAGCCTGGCCAACACCTGGACGCCGCCGATCAAGACCCGCATCGACATGCTGGCCACCGGCATCAAGACGCCGGTGGGCATCAAGATCGCGGGCCCCGATCTCGCGGTGATCCAGGAAATCGGCGAGAAGATCGAAAACGTGGTCAAGGCCATTCCCGGCACGGTGAGCGCCTTTTCCGAGCGCGTCGCCGGAGGCCGCTACGCCATGGTCGAGATCGACCGGGAGGCCGCTTCGCGCTACGGACTCAACATCGCCGACGTTCAGGAAGTGGTGCGCACGGCCGTGGGCGGCATGAACGTGACCGAGTCCATCGAGGGGCTGGAACGCTATCCGGTGAACCTGCGCTATCCGCGCGATGTCCGCGACTCGGTCGAGAAGCTCAAGGCCCTGCCCATCGTCACGCCTTCCGGGCAGCAGATCGCGCTGGAGGATGTGGCGGATGTTCACGTCACCGAAGGCCCCGGCCTGATCAAGAGCGAGAACGCTCGTCCCAACGGCTGGATCTATGTGGACATTGCCGGGCGTGATCTCGGCTCCTATGTCGAGGAAGCCAAGGCGGCGGTAGCGGCCATGGTCGAACTGCCGCCAGGCTACTCCATCGGCTGGTCCGGCCAGTACGAATACATGGAACGGGCCAAGAAGCGGCTTGCGCTGGTCGTGCCGGTCACCATCGCCATCATCGTCCTGCTGCTGTATCTCAATTTCCGCAGCATGGCGGAGGTACTGATCATCATGGCCACGCTGCCGCTCGCACTGGTCGGCGGCATCTGGCTGATGTACTGGCTGCATTACGAGATGTCGGTGGCCGTCGGTGTGGGCTTCATTGCGCTGGCCGGTGTGGCGGTCGAGATCGGCGTGGTGATGCTGGTCTATCTCAACCAGGCCTGGCGAAGGCACTACGAGCGGGCCCTGGCAGAGCGTCGCCGGGTGGACATTGCCGAACTGCGGCAGGCCATCATTGAAGGTGCGCTCATGCGCATCCGGCCAATCATGATGACGGTGGCCGCCATCATCGCGGGCCTGTTGCCCATCATGCTGGGCAGCGGTACCGGTTCGGAAGTGATGCGACGCATCGCCGCGCCCATGGTCGGCGGCATGGTCAGCGCCACGGTGCTCACGTTGCTGGTGATTCCGGCGGTCTTTCTGCTCTGGAAGAGGCGGGAAGTGGGAAGCTAGAAGCTGGAAGCCGCAGCATGGAATGGGAGCCGGAATAAGAGAGGAAATAGAGAAGGAGAGACAAAGATGAGGGTGAAGACGATGAAACAAATCGCGCTGGTGGCTGCCCTGGCGTTGCCTCTGTCGGTGAATGCCGGCGGGCAGCATGAAGGCAGGCATGGACACGATCCTGCCGGATCGAGTGACCACGGCGGGCATGCACATGAGCATGGACAGGCCTCGCCCGCAGGCGAGCCCGGCAAGGCCGACGAGGCCGCCCGGACGATCCATGTCACCATGAACGACACCATGCGGTTCCACCCGTCCGACCTGAAGGTGCGCGCCGGAGAGACGGTACGGTTCGTGATCAGAAACGAGGGGAAGATCCGTCACGAGATGGTGCTGGGCACCGAGTCCGAGATCCGCGAGCACATGGCCATGATGAAGGCGATGCCGAACATGCAGCATCAGGATGCGAACTCGGTGTCCCTGGCGCCGGGCGAGTCGGGCGAGATCGTCTGGAAGTTCACGCAACCCGGCGAGGTCGACTTCGCCTGTCTCGTGCCCGGACATTACGAGGCAGGCATGAAGGGCGAGATTCGGGTTGGCGGCAAGGGCGAATAAATCACCCTTGCAGAGTATCGATCCAGAGGGGAAATACGCACAAGGAGAAGGATTTCCGGGGTCTGTCTCGAGGGGCGGGTGGTGCGGCCGATGGCCACACCGGATACAAGGCGGACTCGATCCGCTGTCACTGAAGGAGGAAGTCG
>JALVEM010000071.1 GCA_027030825.1 Thiohalobacter sp. | reverse complement strand
ACCGACGATCAGTCGCGCAACCGCCGGCTGGGGCTTGCGCTGGGACAGGGACGCACGCGGGCCCAGGCCGCCGAGGAGATCGGCCAGGTCATCGAAGGCGCCGAGACCGCCCGCGAGGTGCATCGCCTGGGCCGCGCCCATCGGGTGGAGATGCCCATCTGCGAGGAGGTCTACCGCGTGCTCTACGAGGGCCGCTCGCCGAAGGAGGCCGTCCGGGCGCTGCTCTCGCGCGAGCCGAAACCGGAGCTCGATGCCAGCATCACGGCACAGGGGGCCTGCCGATGAGCACGCAAACCCGGGGCAAGATGCCCGAACCCGAAGTGGTGCGCGAAGAGGTGCGCGCCCTGCTGGCCGAGGCCGACAGCCTCATGCTGGCCACCCTGTCCGCCGATGGCCTGCCGGATGCCGGACATGCACCCTGTGTGCAGGATCCCGACGGCCATCTCCATGTCTTCGTCAGCCGCCTGGCCGAGCACGGCCGCAACCTGGCCGAACGCGCCGACTGCAGCGTGCTGGTCGTCGCCCGCGAGGACGGCAATCCCTTCGCCCGCCGCCGGCTCTCGTATCGCTGCGTGGCCGAAGCCGTTCCGCGGCAGACGGCGGAGGCCGATGTGGTGCTGGCGCGCTTCCGCGAGCGCTTCGGCAAGCTCGTCGACGTGCTCGTCGAGCTCGAGGACTTCACGCTCTATCGCCTGCGCGTGCGCAGCGGGCGCTACGTGCGCGGCTTCGGTGACGCCTGGCTGCTCGACGACGTGCTGGCGCACGGCCTGCGTCCCAATCGACCGGCCTGAGCTTTCCTCATGGGCGCCGTCGTGCTCGCCACCCGCCTGTTCCCGCTCTGGGCCCTGCTGGTCTCGGCGCTGGCCCTGTGGCGGCCCGAGGCACTGGCGCCGGGCCGCCCCGCCATTCCCTGGCTGCTGGGTCTGGTCATGTTCGGCATGGGACTCACGCTGACGCCGGCGGATTTCGCACGCGCCCTGCGCCGCCCCGGCCTGCTGGTGCTGGGCGTGGCCATGCAGTTCATGCTCATGCCCATGCTGGCCTGGCTGATCGCCACCCTCATGGCGTTGCCCCCCGCTCTGCTCGCCGGCATGGTGCTGGTCGGTACCGCGCCGGGCGGTACCGCCTCCAACGTCATCTGCTACCTGGCGCGCGCCGACGTGGCGCTCTCCATCGCCCTGACCACGGCCAGCACCCTGCTCTCGATCCTGGTCACGCCCTTTCTCACCTGGCTCTATGCCGGCCAGTCCGTGCCCGTGCCCGCCCTCGCCATGCTCGCCACCATCGGCAAGATCGTGCTGCTGCCGGTGGCCGCGGGCGTGGTGATCAACCATCTCCTGGGTCGGCGCCTGCAGCCCTTCCAGGCCGTCTTCCCGCTGGTCTCGGTGATCGCCATCCTGGTCATCATCGCCATCATCGTGGCGCTCAATGCCGATCGCATCGGCCAGCTCACGATCCTGCTGGCGCTGGCCGTCGGCCTGCACAACGGCCTGGGGCTGCTGACCGGCTACGGCTTCGCGCGCCTGTCCGGGCTGGACGAGCGCACCTCGCGCACGCTCGCCATCGAGGTGGGCATGCAGAATTCCGGGCTGGCGGTGGCCCTGGCGGTGAAGCACTTCTCAGCGCTCGCCGCCCTGCCCGGGGCGCTGTTCTCCGTCTGGCACAATATCACCGGTTCCCTGCTGGCCGCGCTCTGGTCGCGGCGGCCGTCATGAGCGTCTGTGTCCATCTCGGCGAGGCGCTGGCCCGCTACGGTTTCGGGCAGGGCCATCCCTTCGGCCCCGACCGCATGGATGCCTTCTGGAAAGAGGCGCAGCGGCGCGGCCTCGATGCCCGGGTCGCGGTGCAGGCACCCGTCCAGGCCAGCGTGGCCGAGATCGAACGCTTCCATACACCGGAATACGTCGCCCGCGTGCAGGCGCAGTCGAAGACGGGCGAAGGCTTTCTCGACTACGGCGACACGCCCGCCTTCCCCGGCGTCTTCGAGGCCGCCGCCACCGTGGTCGGCACGCTGCTCGATGCCATGCGCAGATTGATGGCGGGCGAATGCCGCCGCGCCTTCGTACCCATCGCCGGGCTGCACCATGCGCGGCGCGACGGCGCCGCCGGCTTCTGCGTGTTCAACGACTGCGGCGTGGTGATCGAGAGCCTGCGCATCGAGTTCGGCATCCGGCGCATCGCCTATGTCGACATCGACGCCCATCACGGGGATGGCGTCTTCTATGCCTTCGAGACCGATCCCGATCTCTGCATCGTCGATTTCCACGAGGACGGCCGCTTCCTCTATCCGGGGACAGGCTTTCCGGAAGAGACCGGCAAGGGGAAAGCCGCCGGCACCAAGCTCAACGTGCCGCTGCCGCCCGAGGCCGACGATGCCGCCTTCCATGCGCTCTGGCCCGCCGCCGAGGACTTTCTCGACCGCTTCCGCCCCGAGTTTTTTCTTCTCCAGTGCGGCGCCGACTCTGTCGCCGGCGACCCCATCACCCATCTGCGGCTGTCGCCGGACATCCACGGTTTCGTCGCCGCCCGCCTGTGCACGCTGGCCGACCGCCATGCACAGGGCCGCCTGCTCGCCGCCGGAGGCGGCGGCTACAACCGTCGCAACCTCGCCCTGGCCTGGTGCAACGTCGTGGAAGCCCTGCTGGATGCGGAACCGAACGGGTGAGCCTCGAAATCCACGAAAGCGCTTTTTTGGTCTTTCCGATCCTGAACGCAGAGAGCGCAGAGGTGCGGAGTACGCAGAGGCAATTCAGTATCATCGTTTTCCGGGCTCACTTCTGGAGAATCAGGAGTCTTGCGAACATCCCGAGTCATCCCGGACAAGCGGCGCTTGCGCCGCGCAGATCCGGGATCCAGCAAGGCTGTCATGTTCCTCGCGACTTCGGTTTTTGTTGCGGCTGGCAAGTCAGCATTTCTTACACTTTCCACTGGATGAGCGTCGCCCCGGACATCATGTGTGTCAAAAGATCTTGACAAGCAGTCGGTTGCGGATTGTGGCGCATATATTGCCTTGCAGGGAAGGGCACACCCGACAACAACAGGAGCACAAGGATGAAAAGCACAATATCAGGATTGGGGTTGCTCGTTTCCGTTCTGTCGCCCAACGTGATTTCTGCACCCGTCTACTACACGAGTGCGGGCTATGGCGGCAGCGACAACAACTATGCTTATGTCGAGGGAACGAACCACGTCTATCTGGATCACGGGTTTCTGAACATAAGCCGGCAATGGGCCGAGGCCAGTGCATCCGGAAACAGGATCCATGTACGAGCCTACAACGCCACGAGAACCGACAGCGGCAGCGATGTCGTGCCGTACTATCCGTTTGCACGGGGCTCGATCACCTACACCGGCCTGGTGTTTACCGATACCAGCGCAGCCACCACCGGCGGGTCGGCCGCTGTCAAAGCGAATTTCACGATTGCCGAAACCGACACGACGGACCTGATGGCGCAGTTGTTCTTTTCGGATGGTGCATCGGGCTATACGGTGCTCCGGCCGGTGTCCTCCGGAAACTATTCCAGTGCCACCGCAACCGTGCCGCTCGACGAGCCGGTGTCTCTCGAACTGAGGCTCAGCCTGTTCAACAGGGGAGGATCCGACGGGATGGGCAATCGCATCTCGCTGCTCGGCGATGCATCGATGAGTCTCATGTCCATTCCGTTCGTGTTGCCCGAGAATATCACGGTCGGTTCACTCGATGGCCGGATCGTCGGCAACCGGCTTGCGCCCGTCCCTGTACCGGGTGCGCTGTGGCTGTTCGGCTCGGGCCTCGTCGCGCTTCTCGGCACAAGGAGGGTTCGCCACACGTCACGGTGATGCCGTTCGGCGCTCCGTCAGGGAGATCGATTCCGGTCCATGAGGATAATCGTGGTAGCGTCCCGCATGAGGCCGGGATGGATTCTCGACTCCGGCAGGAATGGGGGTGTCCTTGAAAAAGATCCTCTACATCGACATGGACAATGTGCTGGTCGATTTCGCCTCCGGCATCGCCCGGCTCGATGCAGCGGTGGCCGAGGCGTACGCGGGGCGTCTGGACGAGGTGCCTGGCATCTTTTCGCTCATGGATCCGATGCCGAGGGCGGTGGAGGCCTATGGCGAGCTGTCCATGCTGTTCGATACCTACATCCTCTCCACGGCGCCATGGGAGAATCCCTCCGCGTGGAGTGACAAGCTGCTCTGGGTGAAGGAACATCTGGGCGAGCCGGCATACAAGCGCCTGATCCTGACGCACCACAAGAATCTGAACCGGGGCGACTATCTCGTGGACGACCGGACCCGGAACGGGGTCGATGCCTTTGCCGGGGAGCACATCCATTTCGGGACCGAGCGGTTTCCCGACTGGGATGCGGTATTGGCCTATTTGGTCCCGCGGGCCTGACGTTCAGCAGGCTGCTGAAAAACTGCTGCGGGCTAGTGCTGCCAGAGTATCAGCGGGAGTTCCAGCGGCACGCTCAGGCCTTCGCAGGCGGGGACGATGCGGGCGGTGTAGTGCCACGCCGGGCGGTCGGTCTCGAATTCCGTCACGTACAGGTAGCCGTTGACCGCGCCTGCCAGCGGTTCCCTGCGCTCCAGCCCTCGGCGTTCCGGTGAAGCGCCATCCAGCGGCTCGGCATAGAGTTCCACGCGGACGTGATCGGGGTCGATGTCGTCGAGATAGGCCTGAATGCGGGCGCTGATTCGATTGCCTTCCTGTCCGATGTCG
>JALVEM010000070.1 GCA_027030825.1 Thiohalobacter sp. | reverse complement strand
GAGCCGCCTGACCGAGGCCGGCGCCGCGCTCTCGCTGTTCGCGAGCCGGGAGATCCTCGAGGTCCGCCTGCCCACCGGCAAGCCGGGCGATGCCGGCGGCAAGGCGCTGCGCGCCCTTGCCGAGTCCCCCGATCCCGACAAGCTGCTGCTGGTGGTCACCGGCAAGCTGGAGGCCGCCGCCCGCCGGAGCCGCTGGTTCACCGCTCTGGAGCAGGCCGGCGCCTCGATCGCCTGCCACATGCTCGAGCGGCGCCGGCTCGGTGAATGGATCCGGGCGCGCATGCGCCGAGCCGGGCTGGCGCCCGAAGAGGCCGCCGTGACCCTGCTCGCCGAGCGGGTGGAGGGCAACCTGCTGGCCGCCGCCCAGGAGATCGAAAAGCTCGCCCTGCTGCATGCCGGCGCCGTGTCGGTACAGGACGTGGCGCGGAGCGTGGCCGACAGCGCCCGATTCGATCCCTTCGCGCTGGTGGACGCGGCGCTGGCCGGCGAGGCCGCGGGCTGTGTGCGCATGCTGGGCATCCTGCGCGAGGAGGGCGTGGCGCCGCCGCTGATCCTGTGGGCGCTGGTGCGCGAGATCCGCCTGCTGGCCGAAGCCGCGGAGGCCCGCCGGCGGAGCGGGTCGCCCGATGCCGTATTCGCACGGCACCGGGTCTGGAAGTCGCGGCAACGGCTTCTGACCCGGGCCCTGAAGCGCCGGCCGCCCGAAGCCTGGCGCGCCTTGCTGCGCGAGGCGGAGGCCGTCGAACTCGTGGTCAAGGGCCAGTGGCCGGGCGAAGCCTGGGGCGAGCTGATACAATTGACCCTTTCTTTCGCCGGCCGGCCGTTGCCGGCCGCCTGATTTCCGGAGGAAAGTACGTGAACGCGACTCCTGATGCCCTCGTCGAAGATGTCGCGGCCTACATGCGCAGGCTCGGACAGGAGGCCCGCGCCGCCGCCCGCCGGATGGCCGCCACCTCCACCGGCGCCAGGAACCGGGCGCTGGAGGCCATGGCCGCGGCCATCGAGGCCGAGGCGGAACGGCTCGCGACGGAGAACGCCCGCGATCTGGAAGCGGGACGGGAACGCGGACTCGATGCCGCGCTGCTCGACCGGCTGGCGTTGACCCCGGAGCGCATCGCCGCCATGGCCGAGGGGCTGCGGCAGATCGCCGCCCTGCCGGATCCGGTCGGGGCCATCACCGACCTCAAATTCCGTCCCAGCGGGATCCAGGTCGGGCGCATGCGGGTGCCGCTGGGCGTGATCGGCATCATCTACGAGTCCCGGCCCAACGTCACCGCCGATGCCGCCGGCCTCTGCCTCAAGGCCGGCAACGCCGCCATCCTGCGCGGCGGTTCCGAGGCCATCCACTCCAACCGGGCGATCGCCACCTGCATCCGGCAGGGTCTGGCCGAGGCCGGGTTGCCGGAGACCGCCGTGCAGGTGGTGCAGACCACCGACCGCGCCGCCGTGGGCGAGCTGCTGCGGATGGAGGAATACGTCGACGTGATCGTGCCGCGCGGCGGCAAGGGGCTGATCGAACGGGTGGCGCGCGAGTCCCGGGTGCCGGTCATCAAGCATCTCGACGGCATCTGCCATGTCTACATCGACGACCGCGCCGATCTCGACAAGGCCGAGCGGATTGCGGTCAACGCCAAGACCCAGCGTTTCGGCACCTGCAACACCATGGAGACGCTGCTGGTGCACGAGGCGGTGGCCGAGGCCATCCTGCCGAGGCTGGCGGAACGCTACGCCGAATTCGATGTCGAACTGCGTGGCTGTCCGCGCACGCTGGAAATCCTGCCCGATGCCGTGCCGGCCACGGACGAGGACTGGGACACCGAGTATCTGGCGCCCATACTCTCGATCCGGGTGGTGCCGGATCTCGACGAGGCGATCGCGCACATCGAGCGCCACGGCTCGCACCACACCGACGCCATCGTCACCGAGGACTACACGCGCGCCCGGCGCTTCCTGCGCGAGGTGGACTCCAGCTCGGTGATGGTCAACGCCTCGACCCGCTTCGCCGACGGCTTCGAGTACGGGCTGGGCGCCGAGATCGGCATCAGCACCGACAAGCTCCATGCCCGCGGGCCCGTGGGGCTGGAAGGCCTCACCACGCAGAAGTTCGTGGTGCTGGGCGACGGCCACATCCGCACCTGAGCCCGTCCGGGCATGATCGGCATCTACGGCGGCACCTTCGATCCGGTCCACTTCGGTCATCTGCGTACCGCCTGGGAGGTGGCCGAGCGGCTCGGCCTCCAGGAGGTGCACATGCTGCCCGCCCGCCAGCCCCCGCACCGCGATCCGCCGGTGGCCACGCCCGAGCAGCGGCGCGAGATGCTCGAGCTGGCGCTTTCCGGGCAGGACCGGCTGCGCCTGGACGAGACGGAACTCCGACGCGACGGGCCCTCCTGGATGGTGGACACCCTGGCCGAGTTTCGGGCGCGGCTGGGCGCGCAGGTGCCGCTGGTGCTGGTGCTGGGCGAGGACGCCTTTCTCGGGCTGCCCCGCTGGCGCGAGCCGGAACGCATCCTGGCGCAGGCGCATCTGGCGGTGATGTCGCGGCCGGGCTGGACGTTGCCCGACTCCGGCCGGGCGGCCGAATGGTTCCGGGCGCGCCGCACCGACGAGGTACGGGACTTGCAAGCCTCTCCGGGAGGCCGGATCCTGCCGGTCGAGGTGACCCGGCTCGACATCTCGGCCACCCGCATCCGGCGGCTCGTGGCCGCCGGCCACCAGCCCAGATACCTGGTGCCGGAGGCGGTGCGGGCCTATATCGAGGCACAGGGACTGTATTCATCGTGACGGGGCACGGCCCCGATGGAGAGAGAATGCACGACAGGGAAATGATCGAAGCCATACGCGACCGGGTGGTCGCGGCGCTGGAGGATCTCAAGGCCAGCGACATCCGCGTCATGGACGTGCGCGGCAAGACCTCGATCGCCGACTACATGGTGATCGCCAGCGGCACCTCCGACCGCCACGTGAAATCGATCTCCGAGAAGGTGATCGAATCGAGCAAGCAGGCGGGCGAACCGCCGCTGGGTGTCGAGGGCCTCGAGACCGGCGACTGGGTGCTGGTGGATCTGGGCGACGTGCTCGTCCACGTGATGCTGCCCCAGACGCGAGCCTTCTACAATCTGGAGAAGCTCTGGTCGGTCGACGAGGATTCGGACGAGAGCAGTGCCGCCGGGGCCGAGTGAGGCCGGATCGCCGTGCGCATCCGGCTCGTCAGCGTGGGACAGAAGATGCCGCGCTGGGTCATGGAGGGCTTCGACGACTATGCCCGGCGCCTGCCGCCGGAGTGTGCGCTGCAGCTGGTCGAGGTGCCGGCCGGCGCGCGCCGCAAGGGTGCCGACTTGGCGCGCCTGATCGAAGAGGAGGGGCGGCGCATGCTGGCTGCGATTCCCGACAGGAGCCTGGTCGTCGCCCTGGACGTGAAGGGCGAGCTCTGGGACACGCCGACACTGGCCTCGAGGCTGGGGCAGTGGATGACGGAAGGCGTGAACCCCTGCCTGCTGGTGGGCGGCCCGGAGGGATTGGCGCCGGCCTGCCTGGCGCGGGCCGATCTGCGCTGGTCGCTCTCGCCGCTGACCTTTCCGCACCCCCTGGTGCGGGTGATCCTCGCCGAACAGCTCTATCGCGCCTGGAGCCTGCTGCGCGGGCATCCCTACCATCGGGAGTGAAGCATGGACGGCTCTCCCGTGCTGGTGCTCGCCTCGGCCTCGCCGCGCCGGAAGGAACTTCTCCGGCAGATCGGGCTCTGCTTTCGACAGGAGCCGGCCGAGATCGACGAGACGCCGCGCCATGACGAGCGGCCGGCGGATTACGTCGCCCGGCTTGCGCGCGGGAAGGCGCAGGCGGTGGTGGGGCGGTCGCAAGGCCTGCCGGTGCTGGGCGCGGACACGGCGGTGGTGATCGACGATCGCATTCTCGGCAAGCCGCGCGATGCTGCGGAGGCGGCCGACATGCTGCGCCGGCTCTCCGGTCGGATACACGAGGTGATGACCGCCGTGGCGGTCACCGACGGCCGGCGGATCGCCGAGGCGGTCTCGGTGAGCCGGGTGCATTTCCGCGAGCTCACCGAGGCCGAGATCGCGGCCTACTGGGCCACCGGCGAGCCGGCCGACAAGGCCGGCGCCTATGCCATCCAGGGGCGGGGCGCCGTGTTCGTGAAACACCTGGAAGGCAGTCATTCCGGCGTGGTGGGGCTGCCGCTCTACGAGACCGCCCGGCTGCTCGAGGCGTTCGGGATCAGGGTGGTTGGGGGATGAGGCTGGAAGCGGGAAGCTGGAATCAAGAAGCTGGAAGCTGAACAGTCACCACCCGTCATTCCGGCCAAGCGACCCCGGACCTGGGCCGGGGGAGCACGAGCCGGAATCCAGAAACCACGTCCGGCTTTGCCGATGTGGTCGATGATTTACTGGATCCCGGATAGCCCGCTGTGCGGGCTTCCGGGATGACAGAAGGTGGAGGTGTTGTGCGGGCTTCCGGGATGACGGAAGGTGGGGGAACTGCGCGGGCTTCCTGGAAGCGCAGGTACCCGCAGGGCGAGCCGCCGGAGACCGTGACCGATAGTAGGCACAGCAAGGATCGGAAGCTGGAAGCAGGGGCGAAGCCACACGGCAGGAGACATGCGACAGGAAATACTCATCAATGTGACGCCCCAGGAGACGCGGGTCGCCTTCGTGGAGAACGGCATGCTCCAGGAGGTCATGATCGAGCGCGCCCGCTCCCGCGGCCTGGTCGGCAACATCTACAAGGGCAGGGT
>JALVEM010000069.1 GCA_027030825.1 Thiohalobacter sp. | reverse complement strand
GAGATGCGACGGCATGATCGAACTGCTCGAAGACTGGATGCCGTTGTGGATGTTCGCCGGCGTGGGCCTGGTGCTGCTGGCCGGCTATCCGGTGGCCTTCAGCCTCGGCGGCACCGCGCTGGCGTTCGCCTGGCTGGGCCTGCAGCTCGATCTGTTCGACGACGCCTTTCTCTCCGCATTGCCCAACCGCCTCTACGGCATCATGACCAACGAGACGCTGGTCGCCGTGCCCCTGTTCGTGTTCATGGGCATCATGCTGGAGCGCTCGAAGGTGGCCGAGCACCTGCTCGACACCATGTCCGCCCTGTTCGGCCGGCTGCGCGGCGGCCTGGGAATCTCGGTGACGCTGGTCGGCATGCTGCTGGCGGCCAGCACCGGCATCGTCGGCGCCACCGTGGTCACCATGGGGCTGCTCTCGCTGCCCACCATGCTGCGCCGCGGCTATGATCCGGCGATCGCCTGCGGCACCATCTGCGCCTCGGGCACCCTCGGCCAGATCATCCCGCCCTCCATCATCCTGGTCCTGCTCGGTGACGTGCTCTCTGCGGCCTACCAGCAGGCCCAGCTCGACATGGGCATCTTCTCGCCGGAGACGGTCTCGGTCGGGGATCTCTTCACCGGGGCCCTGCTGCCCGGCCTGGTACTGGTGGGACTCTATCTCCTCTATCTGATCGGGGTCGCCTGGTTCCGACCGCAGCGGATGCCGGCCCTGGATGCGGACGATCTGGCGGAGATGCGCGCCGAGGGGCTGACGCGCAAGGTGATCGGCGCCCTGCTGCCGCCCCTGTTCCTCATCGTGGCCGTGCTCGGCTCCATCATGGGCGGGCTGGCCACGCCCACCGAGGCGGCCGCCGTGGGCGCGGTCGGCGCCATGCTGCTGGCCGCACTGCGGGGCCAGCTCACCGGCGAGGTGCTGCGCCACGTGGTGCGCGGCACTACCCAGGTCACCGGGATGGTGTTCCTGATCCTCGTCGGCGCGGCGCTCTTCTCGCTGGTATTCCGTGGCTTCGCCGGCGACGAACTGGTCGCCGACCTGCTCACCGACCTGCCGGGCGGCGTCGTGGGCGCCATGCTGGCCGTGATGGGCATCATGTTCCTGCTGGGGTTCGTGCTGGACTTCATCGAGATCACCTTCGTGGTGGTCCCGATCATCGGCCCGGTACTGCTGACCATGGGCCTGGATCCGGTCTGGCTGGGCGTGATGATCGCGCTCAACCTCCAGACCTCCTTCCTCACGCCGCCTTTCGGCTTTGCGCTCTTCTATCTGCGCGGCGTGGCGCCACCGGAGGTGCGGACAGCGCAGATCTACCGGGGGGTTGCGCCCTTCATTCTCATCCAGCTGCTCATGCTCGGACTGCTCGCGGCCTGGCCGCAGCTCGCCACCTGGCTGCCCGATCAGGTCTATGGCAAATAGAAAGCCGCCGGTGCTGGTCTCGGCCTGCCTGCTGGGCGAGCCGGTCCGCTACGACGGCGGCCACAAGCGCCACGCCTGGCTGGTGGAACGGCTGCTGCCCGAGATCACGATGGTGGCGGTCTGCCCCGAGGTGGGCATCGGACTGGGTGTGCCCCGGCCGCCCATCCAGCTGGTCGAATCCGAAACCGGGGTTCGGGCACGCGGCGTGGAAGATCCGGGTCTCGATGTCACCGACACCCTGAACGCATATGGCAGGCAACAGGCCCATGACTGGCTCTGCGGCGCCATCCTGAAGTCCCGGTCACCCAGCTGCGGGCTCGGCACCACCCCGCTGTTCGATGCCGACGGTCACGAAACAGGGCTCGGCTCGGGCCTGTTCGCCGCCAGCCTCCAGGCCGCCCTGCCCGGCCTGCCCTGTATCGACGAGGCCGGCCTCGACGACCCCGAGCAGCGCGAACGCTGGCTGGAAGCGGTCCGGGCGCGGCATCGCATGCTCGGCGATGTCGGACGTTAGCAGCCTGTCAAGACGATTCGGCAGGTTGCTGCATGAGTCGGCGCGCCTGTTCCTTCATCATCTCGACGATGGAGTAGATGCCGACGTGGCGGTTGGGAGAGAGGTGTTCGGCGAGATCCAGCTTCTCGAAGAATTCGTCCACGTCGAGCTGCTCGATCTCCTCGAGCGTCTTGCCGTCGACCAGCTGGATCAGCAGCGCCAGCACGCCCTTGATGGTGCTGGTGTCGCAGTCGCCGTAGAAGTGGATGCGCTCGGGGTGTTCGGGGTCGCGCCAGGCATGGATGTGCACCGTGCTCATGCATCCCTTGACGCGGTTCTCCTCGGTCTTGAACTCCTCGGGCATGGGCGGGAGCTTTTCGCCGAGCTCGGCGAGATAGGCGTAACGCTGATCCCAGTCGCCCAGCAGCTCGAAGATCTCGGCGATCTCGTCGAGCTCGCTGCTGACCGGGTTCTGCGTGTCGGCCTCAGACACTGAAGGACTCCCCGCACCCGCAGGTGTTCTTGACGTTGGGGTTCCGGAATTCGAATCCCTGATTGAGGATGCTGTTGCGCACGAAATCGATGACGGTGCCGTCGACCAGCGGCAGGCTGTCGCGATCCACCACCACCTTCACGCCATGGCTCTCGAAGACCTCGTCGTTCTCGCCAATGGCATCGGCATAGTCGACCACATAGGCGAAACCGCTGCAACCGGCCTTCTTGGTGCCCAGCCGCAGGCCGATGCCCTGGCCTCGCTTGGCCAGCATCTGGTTGACGTGTTGAGCTGCGCTTTCGGTCAGTTCCACTGCCATGTCCATTTCACCTCCGGAACGGGTGCCCGCGATGGCACCCTGGCATGCATTCAAATGGGGATCGACCAGGCTCAGAACAACCCCAGTTCGAGCCTGGCCTCGTCGCTGATGCGATCCTGGGTCCAGGGCGGGTCCCAGACCAGCTCGACGGTGACGTCGGAGACGCCCTCGACACCCCGCACGGCCTGCTCCACCTGCATGGGCAGGATGCCGGCGACAGGGCAGCCCGGCGCGGTCAGCGTCATGCGGATGGCGACCTTGCCGGCCTCGTCGATATCGAGGTCGTAGATCAGGCCCAGGTCGTAGATGTTGACGGGAATCTCGGGATCCCGCACCGTCTTGAGGGCTTCGATGATCCGGTCGCGAAGCGTCGTCTCCGATGCCTCGGATTCCCCGTTCGCCGATGCCGGGTTTTCCGTTGCCGTCGCTGCCGTCTCGTCGCTCATTCCCGGGAACCTCCGTCAAGGACCAGGGTGTCACGAATCCGGTTCTCCACGTGTTCGCGCAGGGCCTCGATGCGGATGTCGCCGACCAGGTCCGAGGCGAAGCCAAGGCACAGCAGCCGCCGCGCCTCGGCCTCGCCGATGCCGCGCGAGCGCAGATAGAACACCTGCAGGGGATCGAGCTGCCCGACGGTGGTGCCGTGACTGCACTGCACGTCGTCGGCGTAGATCTCGAGCTGCGGCTTGGTGTCGATCTCGGCGTCCCGCACCAGCATGAGATTGTTGTTCGAAAGATGCGCGTCGGTGCGCTGGGCGTCCTTCGCCACCAGGATGCGGCCGTCGAACACCGCCCGGCCACGGCCGAACAGCACGCCCTTGTAGCGTTCGCTGGAACGGCAGTCCGGCACCTCGTGGCGCACGTCCAGATGGAAGTCGCACAGCTGGCCCTCGCCGACCAGGTAGACGCCGGAGAGGTGGCATTCGGCATCCCGCGCCTCGAAGACCGTGTTCTGCTCGGTCCGCGACCAGCGCCCGCCGAAGGCCAGCGAACAGCCCTCGTAGCGGCTGCCGGCGGCCTGGTCCAGACGCAGACTGGAGAGATGCCAGGCCTCGCGGCTCTCGTCCTGGACGCGATAGTGCACCAGCTGTGCCTCGCGGCCAAGCACCAGATCGGTCAGTCCGTCGTGGAAATAGCGGGTGCCGGGATGGCCGACGAAGCGCTCGATCAATGTGGCCTCGGCCCGCTCGCCCAGCAGCACCAGGTTCCTGGGCACGATCAGCCAGGGCCGGCCGGCGTCGGTCACCAGATGCAGGATCTCGATCGGCTTCTCGAGCCGGGTCTCGGCCGGCACCTGGATGAAGGCGCCGTCCTCGGCCAGCGCCTCGTTGAGCGCCGTGAACAGATGCGCGTGACTGCCCGCCAGCCGCCCCAGGGAAGTCGCCAGCAGGTTGCTGCGATGGTTCTCCCAGCCGCGCAGATCGCTCGCAACGACGCCTTCGGGCAGGCCTTCGAGCGCCGAGAGCCGTGGCTGGAAGGTGCCGTCAACGAACACCAGGTGCCAGGTGTCCAGGCCCTCGATGTTCGGCAGCGCCTCCCGACCGAGCTCCGCCTCGCGGTGCGGCGGCAGCGAGAAGTGCTCGGCGACGAGCGATTCGATGCCCGTGTAGCGCCAGGCCTCCTGTCTGCGGTCGATGGGAGGCAGCTGCTCGAGCAGCCGCCGGGCCTCCGTGTGCATGCGCGTCAGCCATTCCGGTCCCGCGGCGGCGGGGGCGCCCTGCAGGAGGCGCTGCAGCCAGTCGCGCTGCGCCTGATGGGCGTCCGTCATGCCACCGCCTCCTCGAGCAGCCAGCCGTAGCCTTTCTTCTCGAGCTCATGGGCCAGCTCCTTGCCGCCGGACCTGACGATCCGGCCCTGGGCCAGCACATGGACGTGATCCGGCTCGATGTACTCGAGCAGGCGCTGGTAGTGGGTGATGAGCACGAAAGAGCGGCCGGGATCGCGCAGGCTGTTCACACCCTCGGCGACCACGCGCAGGGCGTCGATGTCGAGGCCCGAGTCGGTCTCGTCGAGGATGGCGAGCTTCGGCTCCAGCATGGCCATCTGCAGGATC
>JALVEM010000068.1 GCA_027030825.1 Thiohalobacter sp. | reverse complement strand
CAATGCCTCGCTTTCCCATGACTATCTGATGTTGCAATGAAAAAATTCCGTGTTTTCCGTGCTTTCCGTGGCTGTCACGCCTCATCCCTCACGCCACACGCCTCACTCCTATATACTTCGGCCGTTTTCCCGGCTTTTGGAGTCGATTCCATGTCAGAACAGGATTCCGGGCCGTCCCGCAAGCCGTGGGGCGGCCGTTTCAGCGAGCCCACGGATGCCTTCGTCGAGGCCTTCACGGCCTCGGTGGATTTCGACCGGAGGCTCTACGCCCACGACATCGCCGGCAGCATCGCGCATGCCCGGATGCTGGCGAAGGTGGGCGTGCTCACCGAGGCGGAGGCGAACCGCATCGTGGAAGGGCTGGAGGCGATCCGCGAGGAGATCGAGTCCGGGCGGTTCGAATGGTCCGTGGCGCTCGAGGACGTGCACATGAACATCGAGGCACGGCTCACGGAGCGGATCGGGGACGTGGGCAAGAAGCTGCACACGGGGCGTTCGCGCAACGACCAGGTGGCCACCGACATGCGGCTGTGGCTGCGTGACGAGATCGACGCCATCGTCGCCGAACTGGAACGGTTGCAGACCGGGCTGCTCGATCTCGCCGAACGGGAGGCAGAGACCATCATGCCCGGATTCACGCACCTGCAGGTGGCCATGCCGGTCACCTTCGGGCATCACCTGATGGCCTGGTTCGAAATGCTGGTGCGTGATCGCCAGCGCCTGATCGAGGTTCGGCGCCGCGTGAACGTGCTGCCGCTGGGGGCGGCGGCCCTGGCCGGCACCACCTATCCCATCGACCGCGAATACGTGGCCGAACTGCTCGGCTTCGAGGCGGTCGCGGAAAATTCGCTCGATGCCGTCAGCGACCGGGACTTCATCATCGAATTCCTGGCGGCGGGGTCGCTGCTGATGATGCACCTCTCGCGCATGGCCGAAGAGCTGATCCTCTGGACCTCGGCGCAGTTCGATTTCATCCGTCTGCCGGACCGGTTCTGTACCGGCTCTTCCATCATGCCGCAGAAGAAGAATCCGGACGTGCCGGAGCTGGTGCGCGGCAAGAGCGGGCGGGTGTTCGGTCACCTGACGGCCCTGCTGACCCTGATGAAGGCCCAGCCGCTGGCCTATAACAAGGACAATCAGGAGGACAAGGAGCCGCTGTTCGACGCCGTCGATACCCTGCGAGGTTGCCTGCGCGTGTATGCCGACATGATCCCGGCCATCGAGCCCAACCGGGACCGCATGCGGGAAGCGGCCCGCAGCGGTTTCTCCACGGCCACGGATCTGGCCGACTACCTGGTGCGCAAGGGCGTGCCGTTCCGTGACGCCCACGAGATCGTGGGTCGTGCGGTGCGCCTGGGCGTGGAGACGGGGCGCGATCTCGCGGAGATCCCGCTCGAGGAGCTGCAGGCCATCTCCGAGCGCATCGGGCCCGATGTCTACGAAGTCCTGACGCTGGAGGGCTCCGTGGCCGCCCGTGACCATCTTGGCGGAACGGCGCCGGCGCAGGTGCGGGCCGCCATCGCGCGGGCCCGGGCAAGGATGTCATCGCGAGCCGATGCGACGCGCGCTGTGTGAGTGGACCGGCTTCGGCAGGCGCAGTGGGGTCGGGTCGGGGCGCGGGGCGGGCCTGCCGACGTGATAGCCCTGGACGAAATCCACCCCCAGATCGATCAGCAGGCCGACGATGCCCTCGTTTTCGACGAATTCGGCGATGGTCCGGATCCTCATGCCCTGTGCCACATCCACCAGTGCCTTGACGAAGAGCTGGTCCTCGCGATTCTCCAGGATGTCGCGGATGAAACTGCCGTCGATCTTCAGGTAATCGACGTCGAGCTGCTTGAGGTAGGAGAAGGACGAGAAGCCCACGCCGAAATCGTCCAGCGAGATCCGGCAGCCGAGCCGGCGGATCTGGGCGATGAATTCGATGGCGGCATCCATCTGCTCGCAGGCCGCCGTTTCCGTCACCTCGAACGTGATGCGCGCAGGATCGATGCCGTGACGGGAAAGACTGCTCTCGATCAGCTCGAGCAGGCCGGCATCGCCCACGGACATCCCGGAGAGGTTGATCGAAAATCCGGTGCGACCGAACTCCTCGGGCAGCTCGGCGATGGCGCGCAACGCGAGCCGCACCACATGGCCGTCCAGACGCGTGATCAGATTGAACTGTTCCGCGGCGGGGATGAAGTCGCCGGGTGGCACGAGTCGTCCCTCCCGGTCGCGCAACCGGACCAGGGTCTCGAAGTGGTGCACCGCGCCGGTCTCGAGAGAGGCGATCGGCTGGAAGACGAGCTCCAGCAGGTCGTTCTCGAGCGCGTCCACCACGAGATGCTTGCGTGCCAGCAGGCTGCCCATGCGCTCCCGGGTATGCCGCCGTTCGTCGAAGACCTCGATCCGGTTGCGCCCCGCATCCTTGGCGCTGTACATGGCGCTGTCGGCCTTGGCCACCAGGTCGACCGCCTCGTGGCCCTGCTCGGGATAGCAGACCATGCCGATGCTCGCCGAGGCGCTGAAAGGCACGCTGGCGCGTGTTCGCCGGGGACGGCAGTTGGCGATCTCGGCCAGAATCGTGCGCGCCCGGCTCAATGCCTGGTCCAGATCCAGGTCGGGCATGGAGACGGCGAACTCGTCGCCGCTGATGCGCGCGACCGTATCGGTGGGGCGTGCATGATGCTTCAGGATCCCGCCCACCTGGACCAGGATCTCGTCGCCCACGGCATGACCCGCGGCATCGTTGATGAGTTTCAGGTGATCCAGATCCAGCAGCATCAATACCCCGGATCTGCCGCGCGAGAGCGCCAGCCGGGCATCGTGTGCCAGGTCGATGAGGAAACGGCGGCGATTGGCCAGGCCGGTGAGCTGATCCTGGGTGGCAAGATGCTCGAGCCTGTCTTCGATGAGGCGGGTACGGGTGACGTCCTGGCCCGTGCCGCGGAATCCCCGGAAGCGGCCGCCTTCCACGATGGGCTTGCCGTTCAGGCGCAGGTGGATGGTGTGGCCGTCCAGGTTGCGGGCCTGGATCTCGCGGTCCTTGAAGGCCTTCGGTTTCCCTTCCGGGCACAGCAGGCGGTTGATCGGGGTCGGATCGTCGATGCGAAGCATGTCGGCCAGCGGGCGGCCGAGCATCTCGCTGGCGGAGATGCCGAAGATGTCCTCTGCTCCCGGTGAGACATAGAGCAGGCGGCCCAGCTCGTCGGTTTCCCAGAGCCAGTCGGAGGCGGACTCCGCGAAATCCCGGAAGCGCTGCTGGTTGTGCTCGAGCGCCTTTCTCGAGGCGTCGAGACGGTCGATCATCCGGTTGAAGGATTCTGCCAGCTCCCCGAGCTCGTCGCTGCGATCGAGGTGTACTTCGTGATCGAGATGGCCTTCGGCGATCACGCGGGTGGCGCCGGCCAGCCGGGCGAGCGGGCGGATCAGCATGCGGCGGCTGGCGAGGATGCCCGCCAGCGCCGTGAGCAGCAGGACGGCCAGGGCGACCATCCCGGCCCGGAGGCCAAGGTGACGAAACGGCGAGAGATAGACCTCCAGCGGCCGTGCCAGCAGCAGTGTGGCCACCCGGGTTTCACCGTCGCTGCCGATCACCGGGAAACGCAGGCCCAGGAAGGTTTCCGCACCGACGGTGAACTCGAGCATGTCCTTGCCGTGCCGCGAACGCGTCAGGGATTCCGGGTCGACCGTCAGGGTGGATCCCAGGGTACGTGTGTCGCCGTAGAGCACGATCTCGGCACGAACGAGGTCACGCAGTTTCTGCGTCTGCTCCTGATCGAACGCCTTGCCGACCAAGAGGATGCCGAGATCGCCTCCCATGGGATCCTGCGCCGGCAATGCCAGCAGCTGCAGCAGATTGTCGAAGGCCATGACGTTGCCGAGCGACCGGTCACGGCTCAGACGGACCCGCTCCACCATGCCACGGATGCCCGGCGAGGCCAGCATCTGCGGCGAGCTGTAATGGGGCCGGCTGCCGACGGCGATCGGGTCCGCGCTGCCGCGACTGGGGTAGAAGGCCACCAGATCGATCTCGGGCAGCGGAAAGAGTCCCTCCAGGGCATCCTCGAGCGTGCCGGCATCGCCCGTCATGGCGGCGGCGAGCAGGGAAGGTTCGCTCAGCAGGCTGTGTGCCGAATGTTCCATGCGTTCGAAGCGGTGCCGCTGGCTTTCCACGAAGGCGGCATGGGCGCGCAACAGATCGGAACGCGCCTGCTCGTGGACATGGTCGAGGATGAGCGGAATCGCCAGCAGCAGCATGCCGCCGATCGCCAGCAGGAGGATGCCGGTCAGCAGCAGGGCGTTTTTCTGGCTGAGTCTCATCCCGGTCTCCTCATTGCAGCGGCAGCCCCGGATAGAGGGTCTCCAGCGCGATCCCGGTCGCGGCACGATGCCCCTTGCCTCGTGCCGTCCGGGAGGTTGCCTGCACGGTGAAGTCGCGCGGCGGTGGTGCGGTGAAGGCCTCCGCCGCATAGGTCGCCGGCACCAGGCCGGGCCCCGAGATACGCAGTCTCCAGCGACCGGCGGCGAGTCCGTCGAATTCGAAGGCCTCGCCGGGCCGGACGTACAGGATGCGGGAGGCCTCCAGCACCTCGATGCGTGCATAGGCCCGGGTATGGATGCGGCAGAAGAGATGAAACACGCCCGGCTCCGTGATCCGGACGGTTTCTGCGGCCTTTCCCTGCGAGGGCGGCAGCGCGAGGGAGACGGACCGGGGGCCCACCGAGAAGATGCGATGGTGCACCGGGTCCAGATTGACCAGCCGCAGCCGTTCCCCCGGCCTCATGGCGAGGTAGTTGG